>NZ_RSCK01000030.1:0-70156 GCF_003991895.1 Chroococcidiopsis cubana SAG 39.79 | reverse complement strand
CCCCCCTTTGTAAGGGCGGTTGGGGGAATCGAACAGCCAACAGCCACAGCGCCCCGCCTAGCAGCACAAAATTCAAAGCACCCCTTCCTCACGCACCACTCACTTGAAGCTAAGCTAGATTTATTCCTTACAATTGGCTGCGATGAAATTCAAGCGATCGCAAATCGGATTACTATCACTCTTCCTCTGTTGGGGCGCTATCATACCAGCAGCTACAGCAGCAGAGACGGTAACTTTTCGCTTAGGCTCGTTCGAGCAGAAAATCGAAATGAAGGATTTAGAGCGCTTTGCTAAGAAGGGAAAGTTATCGGGTAGCTTGCAACTCTACGCGCCTTGGCTGACGGATGATGTGAGAGATACGTTAAATCGCCGTTTAGATCTCGATCCGAAAAAGTTTGACCGTTCGATGAAACGCTGGCAACGTTCTGCTAGTGGGAAACAACTGCTAGCGGCTTTAGGGTTAGCTTTTCCCGACATGACAGTAGAGCAATTACACGCTGCTGTTTCTCTGGCTTCGCGAGAATACGATGGGATGAATATTATCAATTTATTGCGTTCTTATCCCGAAGAAAATATTACTGTGGATTTGAGCCAAGTTGCCGGATTGGATTTATCCAACGTGCGATCGCCCACTGCATCGGATGAGGTAGATTCAGAAATTAACCGCAGATGAAAAAAATAAATCGCTTTACGAAATCGCAAAATCTGGCTTTACGTTTATTTATAATTCTTTTACTGACCGCGATCGCAATTTGGGTGTTGCGCGGCTTGGGAATTATCACGTTTCTCCCTGGTGGTATCATTTGGATTTTACTGTTAGTGGCGATCGCGGCAGGTGTATTCAGCCGTTTTCAACGCAGGTGGGTTCGCTTCTAGTCTGCAATTGAACTCAATCTATAAACTTTACTAATCAACCTTAAGGGCGACGGCACGGAATTTAGGGGTTGGTATTCTCCTAGATGAAATAGCGTGAAAAATCTGTTCTAGGAGAACAAAATGACGGCTACAGGTGAGCAAACCCAACCAGCAGTTACAACGGCTGAGCGTACTGTTTCAGCAATTTTCAAAGAGAAGGAACAAGTCGATAATGTCATCCGCCGTTTATTAGATCGGGGTGTTTCCCGCGATGATATTTCTGTAATCGGGAAAAACTTCCACTCGGAAACTAAAATTGCTGGCTTTCTAACGAAGAAAGATGTAATTTTAGGCGGCTTGAAACAAGGAGCAATTTTTGGTTCTCTATTTGGTTCTGCTCTCGGTTTGCTAACGGGGGTAGGAGTGTTATTTGTACCTTTTGTTGGTACGCTGGTAGCAGCAGGTCCCATCGGTGCGGCTTTGTTAGGTGCTGCCACTGGTGCGATCGCGGGTAGTGCGGGTGCGGGTTTAGCTTCTGCTTTGGCGACTCTAGGAATGCCAGAAGATAAAGCCACAATTTACCAAACTCGCATTGAAGCGGGTGATTTTATGGTAGGTGTTGAGGTTCCCGCAAATAAATCTGGCGAGATTCAACTATTACTTGAAAGTGCTGGTGGCGAAGAAGTACATATTAATGAAACGCCGCTACCGCGCTTTGGAAAAGGACAGATTGAAGATCCTAGCAAATTGTCTCCCGAAATCCGCTCTCATCTTTCGGAAGACGCACAAAGACTATTCGTTGCTAACTACAATAGCGAACTAGCTCAATCTGGTGATGAATCCAAAGCCGAACATCACGCTTGGGATGTAGTGCGCGAACAGTTCGAGCAAGATGAAAACGGCATCTGGTCTAAATCAAAAATGACCGTATAACTTGTTTTTATGTTTTGTAGGGGCGCATAGCTGTGCGTCCCTACAGCATATATAATTTCATGCTGGAGCGGAAAAATGCAGAAATATATCTGTAGCGTCTGTGGTTACATTTACGATCCAGAAGCAGGAGATCCAGAAGCAGAAATAGAACCAGGTACGCAATTTGAGGATATATCGGATGATTGGGTATGTCCGGTTTGTGCGGCTGCAAAAGAGATGTTTGAACCAGAAAACTAGATTGGGTTTCTTCCTCCAGCCATTAATAAACCGATTGTTTCTATTGTCGCCCTTTCCCGATCTAAAACATCGATAAATTCGCCCCGATATATTACTGCTATGCGATCGCTCATTGCCATAACTTCCTCTAATTCTGTAGAAATATAGAGAACAGCGGCACCGCGATCGCGTTGAGATAATAATTGTTGTTGTACTGCTGCTGTCGCCCCCACATCTAGCCCCCGCGTCGGTTGCATGGCGATAATCAATGATGGTTCTCGATCTAATTCTCGTGCTAAGACAACTTTCTGCTGATTTCCCCCTGATAGCTGGCTTACCTTCACATTCCCATCAGAAGCGCGAATATCAAATTGCTGAATTTTAGTCTCGGCATTTTGCTCTATAACCTGTTTTTGTAGCAAGAAACGCCTCACAAAAGGTAACTGTATAAAAGCTTTTAAAATTAAATTATTTGCAATACTAAACCCCATTATCAAACCCATTGTTTGACGATCTTCAGGGATATAACCTATTTGTAATTCTCGAACTCGCTTTTGTGGATTCCATAACGTCACGTCTCGTCCATCCAAGCAAATTTTTCCGGCTTTTACAGAACGCAAACCCGCGATCGCATCTGCTAATTCTCGCTGTCCGTTCCCATCAACTCCAGCAACACCTAAAATTTCGCCTGCATGAAGTTGAAACGAAATATTTCTGATTGCGGCAACACCGCGATCGTCTTCCACTTGTAAAGACTGTACGGACAATATTTTTTTTCCTAGAGAAGTTGCAGATTTATGTAACTGTAAAACAACTTCTCGCCCTACCATTAATTCTGCTAACTGTTGCGGACTAGAAGCTTTTGTTGTGGTATTTGCTACGACTTGACCTCGCCGTAATATAGTTACGGTGTCGCATAAACTTATGACTTCTTCCAGCTTGTGGCTGATAAATATAATTGTTTGTCCTGCTGCTGCTAGCTGTCGTAAAATTGCAATTAAAGATTCAACTTCTGAGGGTGTGAGTACGGCTGTCGGTTCATCTAAAATTAACAACCTGGCTTTACGGTACAAAGCTTTAAGAATTTCTACTCGCTGTTGTACCCCTACTGGCAAATCTCCTACTTTTGCTTTTGGATCGACTTCTAAACTATAAATTTGAGATAATTCAGTAATTTCTTGTTGTTTATGTCGCAAATTTAAATTAAAGCGATCGCCCGTTCCTAAAATAATGTTTTCTGTGACTGTGAGTTGCGGTACGAGCATGAAATGTTGGTGAATCATGCCAATGCCAAGTTGAATTGCCTTATTAGAGGAATTAATTAAAACTGGTTTATCTTCTAAATAAATTTGCCCGCCATCCGGCTGATAAAGTCCGCTGAGAATATTCATTAAAGTAGACTTACCCGCGCCATTTTCTCCTAAAAGCGCGTGAATCGTTCCAGCAGCCACGCTCAAACTAATGCGATCGTTAGCCACAAACGAACCAAAGCGTTTAGTAATTCCTTCTAGGCGTAAATAAGTCATGTCGATGCTGTCTTCACGCATCGCGTCTCTTTTCCACCTTCCTGACAATTTTCAAACGTAATTTTATTATCGATAATTGCTTGTCTAGTACTAAGAACCTGTTTTTGCAATCCTTCTGGAACCATTTGACCGAACTGACCTAAATTCAAAATATCCGGTCTTGCTAAACCAAGGGCATAGGTTTGACCTTTAATTTGACCGTTTTTTGCTTGTTCGGCAAGAAAGGCGATCGCGAGATCGATGCGTTTTAAAGCACTTGTTAAAACTGCTTTTGGCGCAACATTTAATTGATCTGTCGTATTGCCAAAAGCGTAAATTCCTTTATCGCTAGCTGCTTGTAATACTGCTGGAGACGAATTGTCCAACCATTGATAAATCACATCTGCACCCGATGAAATAATTGCCAAAGTTGCTTCTTTTGCCCTAGCAATATCATTCCAATCGCCTGTAAAACTAGAACTAATTTGAACGTTAGGTTTAACAGATTTTGCCCCTAACTCAAACCCGCGCAATTCTTGTAATGTAGCCTCAAAAGATTGTCCGGCTAAATAAGCTAATCTATTAGATTTTGTCATTGATGCCGCAATGATGCCGCATAAATAGCTGGCTTGTAAATGATCGATGCGTAATGCAGCCACGTTTTCTGCATTTACAGAACCATTCACAGCGACAAAAAACGTTTTAGGAAACTGAGTCGCGACTTGTTCTACTGCTGCGTCAAATTGTCCTCCGTGGGCGAAGACGACGTTAAAACCGCGACGGGCGAAGTCTGACAAAGCCTCAGCTTGATCTGGTTGCGCGACTTGTTCGACGTAAGCTGTTTCCGCCCCTAGCTTTTGTTTGGCGATGTTTACGCCTTCGTAGCCTGCTTGATTCCAAGCTTTATCCGATCTTACTCCAGGCAGGGCGATCGCCACCTTAAATCCTTCACCACCCCCCGCTGCTGGAGTCGGGCTGTTGCTCGTTTGGGTAGGATTAGAATTACCACAAGCCTTGAGTAACAAACTTGTACCCAATGCAGCCGCACCGTAGAGTACAAATTTACGCCGACTGATTTCTAACATATCGCGTCCCTTCAATTAAGGAGTACCAATTTAGTTACTTATACGTTTTATTTATTAAAAATGGTATTTTATAATACTTTAAAAATAATTTATCTACTCCCTGCTCCCTACTCCCTACTCCCTGCTCCCTGTTATAATTAACAAACCACAGCAGCACAAAGAAATGACTACAGCAAATACAGTACAACAATTACAGGCTGAGTGGGTGACGCAGGAAAAATTTCAGCGTTATGGGCAATTAATTCTTCCCAGTCACGATGGTAAAGCTTACGATTCAAACGATGCTCAATTAAATTTGCAAAATGGTATACCGCGATTTTATATCATGCGGTTACAGCGACGAGGGCGAAAATTTCATACCATAACTCGTCACGTAAAATGCACTCAGTGTTTGGGTTCGTTAGCAGGAAAAGATTGGTTAATTGCCGTTGCACCTCCTAATAATGATGTCAATACACCAGCACTAGAAGAAATAAAGGCTTTTCGGATTCCTGGGAATTGTTTTATTAAATTAGCAATAGGAACTTGGCACGCTGGACCATATTTCGAGCATGAAATGGTAGATTTCTATAATTTAGAATTAGCCGATACGAATTTAGTAGACCATTTCACCCACAATTTTCTTCAGAGCGATCGCTTGGAGTTTGAGATTATTTAGCTGTTTATTTTATTTCTATTCCCGCTTGTAATTCCAAAGCTTTGATTGCTGCTGAAGCATTTTCCTCGCCCCATCCGTGGTTTACCGCAGCTTTAACTGTCTCCCGGGCAAGTGCGATCGCGGGAATAGGAGAATTATTATCTTGGGCGAGTTGCGCGATTAAATTTGCATCTTTTAACAACCACTTCAAGGCAAAACTCGTACTAAAATCTCTTTTAACTAACGTACTCCCCATCCCATCAAAAATGGGTGATTTAAAATCAGTTACGTGCAAAACATCGAGTACATCTTGAGGATTTAATCCCGCTTTTTTGGCTAAGATCATAGCTTCCCCAAGGGCTTCAATTTGGGAAATTACAACTGCGTTACCAACTAATTTCATTGTCGCGCCCATGCCCGTTTCGCCCATATAATGTATGGTTTCGCTTAAGGGTTCGAGGATGGGTTTAACTTTTTCAAAAACTTCTTTCTTGCCACCGACAACAATCCACAAACCACCAGTCGCAGACTCATTTTTACTGCCAAAAACGGGTGCATCGATAAATTCTACACCCTTCTCTGCATATGCAACTGCCTCCCGCCGACTTGTATTTGGATGAACGGTACTCATATCGATCGCAATTTGTCCCTGATGCACCCCAGAAAGAATACCATCTTCACCAAAAACCGTATCTGCGATCGCTTCTTCATTGCTCAAACAATACATGACGATCTCAGCATTAGCTACTGCTTGTGCTGGCGTATTGGCTTGAGTCGCACCTTTTTCTACCAAAGGAGTGCAGCGATCCGGTGTCCGATTCCAGACTGTAACCGAATGTCCGGCTTGGAGGAGATTACCCACCATCCCGCTACCCATAATCCCTAAGCCAAGATATGCAATCTTCATCAAATTACCTAGTTTGCGAGTGTCTAAGAGGGAATCTAGCTCGTTTTAACGGGAATTCTCGTCTACATATTGGAGGATAATTTTATTGGTAATTGGTAATTGGTAATTGGTAATTGGTGGCTAATGGCTAGATGTTTCGGTCGAGTCACTGATAACTGACAACTGACAACTGACAACTAAAACTGCTATATGTCAATACCTCCACTTAACACAGAAACGATTTGGGCGATTTTGAACGAAGAAATTGACGATAATATGGTGAATCAATTAGTTTGGCACTATCTAGGCTATCGTTACAACGAAACAAATAATGTTTGGGATACTACAAATGTAGCTCCAGAATGGCGTGACGAGTATCCCACTACGCCCCCAGATTTCATTGATAGTCGCCCAGCCAGCGTTAAGCTGACTCGTTCGATTCCGTCAGAAAACAAGCAATTATTAAAAGAACAATTGGGTTTTAAAGGTTACAAAATTGGTGAATTTGGTCCACGTCAAACTCGCCGCGCTACGGTTGCTAATTGGTTGTTGAGTTATATGCAATTGCAAAAACCTTGAATTACAATTTAAAAAATTGCGTGTACGATGCTGGTAGGGGCGCACAGCTGTACGCCCCTACTGATTATGCATGTTAATTAATTCTCTACCGATCGCGTCGAGATTGATATTGCCTAAGATACCATTGCCTTAATTCTTTGTAACTATTGACAGCTAACCCCAAAAGAATCAGCGCTACAATACCTCCTAATTGTGGTGCTTTCAAAGCTAAATAAACGAGGAAAATACACAAGCTATCTTGCAGAAAAGATAGCCAAAGAGAAAAACGATTCCAACGATAAAACCACCCAGCTTGAATCAGTTGTAAGAGTAAAGCCACAAAGCCGCCAACTAAGCCAATTAAAATTTTTGGTACACCTTGAATAAGCGCGATCGCTAATATTGCTCCGATAATTGGGCAGAGTGGTAAATATGCGATTTGCAGCAAGCGCTGACCGAGCAAATTTTTTGAGGCGATTAACTCAATCAAACAACAACTTATCAGAATACCTAACACGATTGGCGGATAAATATTAGATAAAATGGGAACGTTGTACCAAAAGTTTTCCCCCTGCAACAATCCTAGAACCAGCAAAGGCAAAGTAATTCTAATTCCCGCCGCCGCCGAAATCGAAAGCGCTGCTAAAATTTCTACTATCGCAACATCTAAACTCAATTATCTCCTAAAGTTAGCTATTCTCCTGCCCAAGGTTTTCAAAAAATGTCACGCAAAGACGCAAAGACGCTAAGAGGTTGCTTTGCGCCTTTGCGTCTTTGCGCGATCGAAATCCAGAATTTCTTTATCTTATCTAAATCCCCAATTTTTGATATACCTCTTCTAAATGTTGTAGATGATGCTGGGGATCGAAACAAGCTTCAATTTCTTCAGGTGAAAGTGTTTGGGTAATCCGAGAATCCTTTGTCACCAAATCGTGAAAATTTCCGCTTGGTGTGTTCCAAGCTTGATGGGCGCAGGATTGAACGATCGCATAAGCTTCTTCTCGGCTCATGCCTTTTTCGATTAAAGTTAATAGCACTCGCTGACTGAAGACAACACCCCCGTAAACATTCATGTTTCGCGCCATGTTTTCGGGATACACCAGCAGATTCTGCACCAGATCTGTTGTTTCTTTCAACATAAAATGCGTCAAAATGCAAGCATCTGGTAGCATTACTCTTTCAACGGAACTGTGGGAAATATCGCGTTCGTGCCACAAAGCAACGTTTTCTAAAGCTGCTACAGCGGCAGCGCGCACCATCCGTGCCATCCCCGTGAGGCGTTCGGAACGGATCGGGTTGCGCTTATGAGGCATGGCTGAGGAACCTTTTTGCCCCTTGGAGAAATATTCTTCTACTTCAAGTACATCCGTGCGTTGGAGGTTGCGAATTTCGACGGCAAAGCGTTCGATGGAGGCGGTTAAGAGTGCTAAATGATTGACAAAATTGGCGTGGCGATCGCGAGAAATGACTTGAGTTGAGGCTGTATCTGGCTTGAGTCCGAGTTTAGCACAGGCGATCGCTTCCACGCGCGGCTCAATGTTGGCATAAGTTCCTACCGCACCGGAAATCTTCCCCACAGCGATTTCTTCTCGCATCCTGGTGAGGCGTTCTTGGTGGCGCAAGACTTCGGCTAACCAACCAGCTAGCTTAAAGCCAAATGTAATCGGTTCGGCGTGAATTCCGTGCGATCGCCCAATTGCTACCGTGTGACGGTGCTGCTGTGCTTGTTTGCGGATGGCAGCGATGACATCTGCTAACCGTGCCAAAATCAAATCTAGACTAGCGACGAGTTGCAGTGCTAAAGCTGTATCGAGTACATCCGAACTTGTCATGCCTAAGTGGATGTAGCGCCCTGCATCGCCGACATATTCATTCACGTTTGTCAAGAAAGCGATGACATCGTGACGAACTTCTGCTTCAATTTCTAAGATTCTTTGGGGGTCAAAATTTGCCTTTGCTTTAATTTCTGCTACCGCTGCTGCTGGGGTATATCCTAGTTCCGCCTGTGCTTCGCACACTGCAATTTCTACTTGCAGCCACGTCTTAAATTTATATGTCTCCGTCCAGATTTCGCCCATTTCGGGCAGAGTATAACGCTCGATCACGACCGCCACAGAATCCAACTGTCATATTTTACCAGGAAGGGAGCAGGGAGCAGGGAGAAGAGAGCTGAGGGAACTGGGGGAGCTGAGGGAGCTGAGGGAGAAAAACCACGCGCCACTAACCACCAGCCACTAGCCACTAGCCACTCTCCCGACTCCCCGAAGGAGCGCATGTCTTACCCGTTGACAACCGTACCACCGTTGGGATGAATCACTTGACCTGCAATATAGGAAGAGTCATCTGAGGCGAGAAATACGTAGCTGGGGGCAATTTCCTCTGGCTGTCCGGGTCTTTGCATCGGGACTTGCTTACCGAAATTGGCGACTTTATCTTCTGGAAAAGTTGAAGGAATTAGGGGAGTCCAAACCGGACCAGGGGCAACGGCATTGACGCGAATGCCTTTTTCAATCAAGCTCTTGGATAGCGATCGCGTAAAGGCAACGATCGCGCCTTTGGTGGAAGAGTAATCTAACAGTGTTGGATTGCCTTGATATGCGGTGACAGAAGTTGTATTGACGATCGCGCTACCTTCTTTTAAGTGAGGCATTGCTGCCTTTGTCATGAAGAACATGCTAAAAATATTGGTGCGGAAAGTACGTTCCAATTGTTCGGCGCTGATCTGTTCGATGCTTTCTTGGGGATGCTGTTCGGCGGCGTTATTCACCAAAATATCGAGTTTGCCAAATTCATCAATCGTTTGTTGTATGGCTTGCTTACAGAAGTTTTCATCGCCAATATCGCCCGCGATCGCCACCGCCTTTTTACCTTGTTCTTCTACGAGACGCTTTGTTTCTTTCGCATCGTCGTGTTCGTTCAAGTAGAGGATTGCCACATCTGCGCCTTCTTTAGCATAAGCAATGGCTACTGCCCGTCCGATGCCGCTATCGCCGCCAGTAATTAGCGCTACTTTACCCTGCAACTTCCCACTACCACGATATTTAGAGTCATCGGCTTTGGGTTGAGGAGTCATTTCGGACTCTTTTCCTGGTCTTTGTTCTTGCTGTTGAGGAGGTTGTAACGTTTGTTCTTCTGGCATAAACTTTCTCCTAAATTTGACATTTGTAATGATTTCACTCCGCTTAATTTAGCTAATTGTTCGATTGCGGTTATTCAGTCTGAAGGTGGAAACAGATACAGAATGCGATCGCTCTTTTGGTGTATGGATATTTGTATCCGCAATAGTTAATTGTTGAGAATTATTGATTGCTCCTTAGGACATATATTGCAAAAAATGTGGTTGTAGTACGATCGCAATTAGCGGGATCGCCAAGGATTGAAGGGCAAGGGCAATGCAGATATTAGACCGTCATCTATCGACACAGGTAGAAACATTTCGTCAGTTACAAATGCAGTTGCGCGATCGATGGAAAAATGTAGAAAGCTTCGATCGAAGTGACGGAGATATTTTAGTCATTCCCTCTCTGAGTGTCGATCAGCGAGAGATTCAAAAAATTGAAGGCGTGTTGCATTACGAAGAACGCCTGCTGTTTTCGTTAATTCGCTTGCAAAATCCCCGCACGCGACTGATTTATATTACATCTCAGCCCCTACATCCCAGCGTCATCGATTATTACTTACAACTGTTACCAGGCATTCCCTTTTCTCACGCCCGCGATCGCTTATTACTTTTATCTACCTACGATTCTTCCTTCAAACCACTGACTCAAAAAATTTTAGAACGACCCCGCCTGATCGAGCGAATTAAGCAAGCACTGCGCCGGGATCAATCGTTTATGATTTGTTACAACACTTCCCCTTGGGAAAGAGAGTTATCTCTCAAGTTAGAAATTCCCCTTTATGCTGCCGATCCCGATCTCACAATTTGGGGGACAAAAAGCGGTAGTCGGCAAATTTTCGCTGAGAGTGGCGTGCCTCATCCCGATGGGTGTCACGATCGCCTCGATAGTGTAGACGATTTAGCTACAGCAACTGCTGAATTATGGGAACGCCAACCGCATCTCAAACGCATGGTGGTCAAATTAAATGAGGGAATTTCTGGCGAAGCAAATGCTCTTTTCGACCTAAAACCTTTACAGGAATTTGCCCCAGGAAAAATTTCTCATGGCGATCGCGTTGCTGCTATCAAAGATAGTCTACCTTCTTTGCGATTTCAAGCCACATCAGAAAATTGGACAAATTATGCTAGCCGCGTTCCCGAATTAGGAGCAATTGTTGAAGCGTTTGTTGAAGGAGAAGTGAAGCGATCGCCCAGCGTTCAAGGTCGAATTTTACCTGATGGCACGGTTGAAATTCTCTCTACTCACGACCAGATTTTAGGTGGTCCAGACGGACAAATTTATCTTGGCTGTCGGTTTCCCGCTGACGAAGCTTATCGAGTGCAGTTACAAGATTTGGGTTTAAAAATTGGCTGGACTTTAGCAAAAAAAGGTGCTTTAGAACGGTTTGGCATTGATTTCATGGCTGTACAGCAAGCTGATGGTAACTGGGACTTGCAAGCAATAGAAATCAACCTTCGTAAAGGTGGAACGACCCATCCTTTCATGACATTAAAGTTATTAACTAACGGGCGCTATGACCTTTCAACCGGACTATTCTACAGCCAACAAGGGCGAGCAAAGTATTATGTTGCTACCGACAATTTACATAAGAAACGCTATCGAGGTCTATTACCAAATGATTTAATGGATATTATCGCTTCTCACCGCTTGCACTTCGACACAGGAACGGAAACGGGGACTGTTTTTCATTTGATGGGTTGTCTGTCAGAATTTGGCAAACTAGGCTTGACAAGTATCGGTGACTCCCCTCAACAAGCAGAAGATATCTATCAAAAGGTGATCAAAGTCTTAGACGGAGAGACAAAATCTCATCATAACGCTGCTGCTACTACTACTGCCCAGCAGATTATTCCCTTCGGCTGGCGATTGGAAGGAGGTTGATCGGGGGATGGCGGAAAGTGTTTGCTTTTACCTCAAAGCTTCACATCTTTAAGATTTTACAAACTCTTGCTAGTTTCTAAAGCTTTGATAATATCTACATAGTGGAGCGGGCTAAAATAGCCAAGACTGATTAAGCTGGAAAAAAGCTTAAATTTTCCACTTCAAATTTATGACAAACTTTCAGCCAGTACAATCTCTCTCACCTACTAAATCGAGCGATCGCGTTGTCGATTACTTCACCAAGCAAGCTTACGCGATCGGTTATATGGCTGGTTTTTTGGTTGCTTGTCTAGATGATTTTTGTAACTGGTTGGCGATGCTAATTGCAGAATAGTTACTGGCGATCGGTTACGGCTAATTTGGTTTTAGAGAAAGATTTTATATCTCTAATCTAAAGCAAATATATCAATGATAATAATATTGTTTTTAACATAAGTTATTACAAGACAATTGAGTATAGTAGAGCGCGGAAAGGTTAGGACAAATCAATTTCATCTGCTCCCTACTCTCTGCTCTCTGCTCCCTATACAAGACAACTCAATCCAAAAATAGTTTTGAACAGTTTCGCCTACCCAGGTATTGGGTAGGTTTCTTTTTTACATACCCATAATTTCGTAACCAGCATCGACATATATCACTTGACCCGTGATCCCGCTAGCTAAGTCGCTGCACAGGAAAGCTGCGGTGTTACCCACTTCAGTTTGCGTGACTGTGCGACGCAAGGGAGCAACTTGCTCGACATGATGAATCATATCTAAGATTCCACCTACTGCTGAAGAAGCTAGGGTACGAATTGGACCGGCGGAAATAGCATTCACCCTAATGTTTTGCGGTCCCATTTCAGATGCAAGATACCGCACGCTCATTTCTAAAGCTGCTTTAGCAATTCCCATCACGTTGTAGTTAGGAATTACTCGCACGCCGCCTAAATATGTAAGAGTGACAATACTACCCCCTGCTGTCATCAGGGGTTTAGCAGCTCCGCTCAATTGCAGTAAAGAGTAAGCACTAATATCTAGAGCTTTAGCGTAACCCGATCGCGAAGTACCGCTGATATCTCCGCTCAAGTCATCCTTGTTAGCAAAGGCAAGGCAATGGATTAGAATATCTAATTTCTCCCATTTTTCTGCGATCGCCTGAAAGGTAGATTGAATCTGCGCTTCATTCTGCACGTCACAGGGCAAAAACAGGCTGGGGTTCAGGGGAGCTACTAGATCGGCAACTTTTGTTTCCATCCTGCCGCGTTCGTCTGGTAAATAGGTGATCCCCAGGTTTGCACCAGCTTTGTGTAACTGTTGGGCGATCCCCCAAGCAATGGAGCGGTTATTGGCTATGCCAGTTACAAGGGCATTTTTTCCAGTTAAATCTAGCATACAAACTGTGTCAGGCTACGTCAGGAAACACATTAGCAGCATACACCTATATCAGTGACTAGTGACTGGTGACTAGTCACTAGAAAAGAGTCTAGTTCCATCAGTGACTACTTCCACTAGCCACTAGCCACTAGCCACTAGCCACTTAGTCACTCACTACTCACAACTTTTTCAAATCAATTAGCTAGAATTTAAGTAAAATGCCTTATTCTCACTTAAGATATATTGGCAAGTAGTTTTCATGCTAAGTAATTGAGATTAGAGGATACAATACTTTGCCATTTTTGCTTTGGAATCGAGTTATTTGCGGTCTATTCAAGCTTTTGTAGCTTTGAATACAAAAAAACTGGAAGATTCTGATTTAGATGCATAAAGAGCAGATCTTCTGGATTTTGACTCGATCTGTTTAATGATGATGTTATCTGGTGTAGTCTTTACGGACATCTGGTTGGGCAAGGAATATGGTCGTGACGCAAGATAGACCGCTAGCACAGGTATTTCGGCAGGTAGGAGCAGGTTCGTTTCCACCAGTCGTAGAAGTATTTGAACGGGGCAAAACAATATTTTTTCCTGGCGATCCGGCAGAACGGGTCTATTTCTTACTCAAAGGCGCGGTGAAGTTGTCTAGAGTATATGAAGCAGGAGAAGAGATCACCGTTGCACTATTGCGAGAAAATAGCGTATTCGGCGTGCTGTCGCTGCTGACAGGCAATCGTAGCGATCGCTTTTATCATGCAGTAGCTTTTACACCAGTGGAGTTACTCTCAGCACCAATCGAGCAAGTCGAGCAAGCGCTGAAAGAAAATCCCGATCTGTCAATGTTAATGCTGCGGGGCTTATCTTCGCGGATCTTGCAGACAGAAATGATGATTGAAACCCTGGCTCACCGCGATATGGGTTCGCGCTTGGTCAGTTTCTTATTAATTCTGTGCCGCGATTTCGGTCTTCCCAGTCCAGATGGGATCACGGTCGATCTCAAGCTTTCCCATCAGGCGATCGCAGAAGCTATTGGTTCTACCCGCGTTACCGTCACCCGCTTGCTAGGAGACTTGCGCGATAAAAACATGATCTCCATCCACAAAAAGAAAATCACCGTTCACAACCCCGTCATATTGAGTCAGCAGTTTACTTAGTGGTTAGTGGCTGGTGGCTGGTGGCTAGAGAGACAAGGGAGACAAGGGGGACAAGGGGGACAAGGGAGAGACAAGGGGGACAAGGGGGACAAGGGGGACAAGGGAGACAAGGGGGACAAGGGGACAAGGGGGACAAGGGGGACAAGGAAGCAGGTGTGCAGGTGTGCAGGTGGGCAGAGGAGATAAAATAACTAACTGGTCACTGGTCACTGGTCACTGGTCACTGATAACTGACTCCCTACTCCTTCATTATTAGGATAGGCTGTATCTGGATGACGTAAATCGCAACAAGAAATGTCCACCGGATTCATCTGGATTGCAGCAATTATTATTTTGGGGGGTGTAATCGCGACGGTGGGCGATCGCATCGGCACGAAAGTAGGCAAAGCGCGGCTGAGTTTATTTAAACTGCGCCCCCGCAACACAGCTACTTTGATTACCATCTTGACTGGGATGGTGATTTCTTTTTCCACTTTGGGGGTTTTGCTAGCTTTTGACAAGAGGTTGCGAGATGGGATCTTTGAGATTGGTAGGGTACAACGATTGCTGGAATTAAGGCGACAAGATTTAACCGAAACTCGCCAGCAATTAGAAACAACTACCAAAGCCAAAACTCAAGTCGAGCAAGAACTGACTCAAGCCAGGGAAGAACAGAAAGCTCAGCAGATAGAAGCTCAAAGACAGCAAGCACTAGCCCAAAAGCGGTTGAAAGAAATTAATCAATCTTTACGGGCAGCGTTAACTAAACAAGTACAAACCCAAGCTCAACTCAACCGGACTCGCAGTCAACTTAAGCAAATCTCCTCGCAATATCAGCAAGCTCAAGCGCAACTGAATACGGTGACTGGGCAAGCACGCAAGCTGCGTCAAGAAATTCAACAGAACCAGAAAGAACTGCAAGCATTAGTTGCCCAACGAAACCAACTCAAAACAAGAATTAACCAGCAAGACCGAGAAATTGCCAAATTAGACGCAGAAATTCAGCGGCGAGACCTAAGTATTGCCCAAAGAGAAGCTTTGCTGAAAGATTTGGAAAAAGAAGCAATTGCTTTAGCAAGGAACTTACAACTGCTGCGCCAAGGGAATCTGGCATTAGTCAGGGGTCAAGTACTAGCGGCGCGGGTAGTGCGCATCGTTCGTCCTTCAGCCGCTCGTCAAGCTATCGAAGAAATTCTGCGCGAAGCTAACCGTAATGCGATGAATCAAACTCAACCTGGAGTAGAAAAAATTTCCCAAAGGGTTGTCAAAATTTCGGAAAAACAAGTCGAACAGCTCATCAAGCAAATTGACGATGGGCAAGATTATCTTGTCCGCATTCTTGCTGCAAATAATTATGTAGTAGGGGAAAGTTCCGTGCAAGTTTTTGCTGATGTGGCACTGAATCAACAAGTCTTTAAACCTGGAGAAGTCTTATCTAGGATCGAAGCGAACCCAGCAGTAATGACAACTAGAGAAGTGAGACAGCGGATAGATTTGTTGTTAGAAGCTGCTAAATTTAGCGCTCAACGTGCCGGAGTATTAGATGAGAATCTCCTGATTGCCGACAATCGTATCCAAACCCTAATTCGCTTTTTCGAGCAACTCCAGAGCTACGATCGCCCGCTAGAATTGAAAGCGATCGCCGCTCAGAATATTTACACTGCTGGACCTATAGCTGTGGAGCTACTGGCAACCCAAAACGGACAGGTGATATTTAGTACTCAACAAAGTTTACCGCAGCCGACTGAGCAGGGAGCAGGGAGCGGGGAGCAGGGAGCAGGGAGCAGAGGAGCAGAGGAGCAGGGAGCAGGGAGCAGAGGAGCAGAGAACCAGGAAGCAGAGAGTGGGGAGTAGGTATGGGGATGGACTCAACTGTGATATTAGGCTTCGATCCTGGTCGAGATAAATGCGGTGTGGCAGTGATGGGGCTGGATGGTAATTTGTCCTACCATCAAGTTGTACCAGCTACAGAAGCGATCGCCACTATTCAAGCGTTACGCCAACAATATCCCATCTCCCTATTGGTTATGGGCGATCGAACCACATCCAAACAGTGGCAGCAAAAAATTAGTCAAGCACAACTAGAACCGCTAACAATAGTCATGGTAGACGAACGTAACACGACTTTAGAAGCACGCGATCGCTACTGGCAGATGTATCCTCCAACTGGTCTTTCTCGCCTCATCCCGCAGGGAATGCGTCAACCCCCACGGGCGATCGACGATATCGTAGCAATATTGCTCATTGAAAGATATTTAGATGCTGGTAATGGGTAATGGGAGCTTCAGGAACAGCAACTAAAAACTACTAACCAACAACTACCAACTACCAACTACCAATTACCAATCGTTAAATTTCTGCCCGAATTTTAAATGCGTAATCTCCGCCTGGTTCTAGCTGATAATCCCGTTGCTCTAAAAAGCGACCAAGAGGTTCTTGAATCAATGCCCTTCCTTGCGAAGGTTTAACAGATAACTCGCCTCGGTGAAATCGCCACTGGAATTGCCACTCAAAATTACCAGCGCACACTTCTCCCTCTAGCAAACCGTGCTGCCAAGATTGTCGTGTAATCCGAACGTGGGCAACAGTTTCTGGTAATCGTTTACGACTCACAATGATACTACCGTTATGAAATGCTTTCCGAATGACTTACTTCCCACAATACCAAAACCAACTTATAGGATCGAAGAGGCGAAAGCGATCTTTCTAACGAAAGAAAGTGAGTCTTGAGTGGTTAGTGGCTGGTGGCTGGCGGCTAGATTCCTAGTTTTCGTCTTCACTAGTCACTAGTCACTAGTCACTGAAAACTGAGATTATTTCCATCTATGCACGAGCCTTTAGAAGAGACGGAATTAGCCGATGAATTAGATAAGGCAATTTGGGGCTTTGATGATATTCAGGCAGAAATTAACTACAAACAGGCAAAAGATACTCTTCATAACTTAGTCACTCGTCTCGACCTCAAACCACAAGAACGAGAGGGATTAGAAACGGAGATCGCCCAGTTAGAGACGATGCTGGAAAATCTAGAGCAGAGGGTGGTGCAAATTGCTGTCTTCGGTATGGTAGGTAGGGGAAAATCATCTCTACTTAATGCTTTGTTAGGGCAGCAAGTCTTTGAAACGGGTCCACTGCATGGCGTGACTCGCAGCACTCAAAAAGCACAGTGGGAAGTTACAGAAGAAACTATTGGTGCGGGCGATCGCTACGTTAAATTTACCTTGCCTAGTAGCGGCGATTCTCAAGTAGAGTTGATTGACACCCCTGGCTTAGATGAGGTTGATGGAGAAACTCGCGCTGCTCTCGCCGCGCAAATTGCCAATCGTGCCGATCTGATTTTATTTGCGATCGCCGGAGATATGACGCAAGTAGAACACAAGGCTCTTTCCCAACTGCGAGACGTTGGCAAGCCGATCCTGTTGGTATTTAATAAAATCGACCAATATCCCCAAGCCGACCGGATAGCGATCTATCAAAAAATTCGCGACGAACGAGTCAAAGAATTACTCTCTCCCGATGAAATTGTCATGGCGGCGGCTTCTCCTTTGACCAAAAAAGCGATCGTGCGTCCTGATGGAACCAGAAGCGTGCAACTCAGCCAGGGACAGCCGCAAGTTGAGGAATTAAAGTTAAAAATTCTCGAAATTTTACATCGGGAAGGCAAAGCTTTAGTTGCCCTCAATACAATGCTTTATGCCGACAACGTGAACGAGCAAATTGTCAAGCGTAAACTCGAAATTCGTGCCAGCAGTGCCGATCGCCTAATTTGGCGGGCAACCATGACCAAAGCCGTAGCGATCGCCCTCAACCCAATAATGATGGTCGATCTGCTCAGTGGAGCTGCGATCGATGCGATCCTCATCCTGTCTTTAGCTAAGTTATATGACATCCCGATGTCACAGACGGGAGCCTTGCAATTGCTACAAAAAATCGCCCTGAGTTTGGGCGGAATTAGTGCCAGCCAATTGCTAGCCAATTTGGGTTTGAGTTCCCTGAAAAGCCTACTTGGTATAGCTACCCCCGCTACCGGGGGCATTACTCTGGCTCCCTACCTTTCTGTTGCTATTACCCAAGCAGGTGTGGCGGGTGTTTCTGCTTACAGCATCGGACAAGTGACAAAAGCATACCTCGCTAACGGCGCAACTTGGGGACCAGAAGGACCAAAAGCGGTCATTACTCGCATTTTGTCCTCCCTCGACCAAACTTCGATTCTGAATCGGATTAAAGATGAGTTGGTCGCGAAATTAGGGGCGAGAAAAGAGAGCTGAGGGAGCTGAGGGAGCAAATCAAAATTCAAAATTCACGCATTAATTCCGAATTCCGAATTCCAAATTCCAAATTCTCCCCACTCCTTCACCCACGCGGAGGTAAATTCCGCTGCTGCTTGAAGGATTCGAGAATTTCCCGTACTTGTTGTCCGGCTATTTCCCGACCACCCAAACCGAAGGCGATCGCAGAAGCAACAGCGATCGCGCCAAATAGCAATCCGAATGCTAAATTTACGATATCTTGGGCAATCCAATCTGTTGCAGCGCCATTGCTGAGACGAGGGCAATAATTGCTATGCGGGCTATCTGTCCTAAAATCTGGGCTTGGCGATCGCCCGAACTGGTGATGATGTTGTAAGCCAAGTTTGCCAGAAATAATCAATGGCGAATACTACCAATCCTGCTAAAATTCGCCCAAAAATGACGATAATACCGCTTACAAGGGTAGTTAATGCGGGAATACCCAAAATATTAACTGCCGTCACCGTAGCGAACAGCATAATTCCCACAAATACGATAATGCCAACAATTTCAGCTGGTGTACGAGCGGAGATTGTAGGTGTTGGTTCCCTTTGAATGACTGTTGGCTGCCCCGTCGATGGTGGTGGTGGAATTGCTCCTGGTTCCTCATAGGTGGGGCTTGGCGCGGCGCTTCTGCGTCTGAGAGTAGGTAGTCCCAATACGGAGAAGATATTGTTGAAGCCAATACTTGTGAGAATATTCGTCACCAGATCTCCGACGAATCGTCCCAGGAAGTAAGCCAGGATGAGAATTAATGCTGCTGTAAAAATTAGTGGTAAAGCATTGAGGATCTGTTGCAACATGGCGATCGCTGGAGTCGAGATCGCATCAATGCGCAGTTGTTGTAGTGCCGCGATCGCTACTGGAATCAAAATGAGGACGTAGACAATCGTGCCAATAATTCCCGATAAAGATTGCCCTCCTGCCGTGGTTCGCAGTCCAAAGCGCGATCCTGCTTGGTCAATTCCAGTTGAGATCAGCAAATTAGTGACGATCCGACGCACTACAGTAGCCAACAACCAACCAGCAGCAGCAATAATGACTGCTACCAAAATATTTGGCAACGCTGAGAGAATCTCGCTCACCAAACCCTCTATTGGTTGTAATGCTTGCTGCAAACCAAGAGTATCGAGGATAGGAATTAAAAACAGCAAAAATATAAACCAGTACAAGGCATTACCAATCGTATCGCTCAGCGATACTTGGTTTGGTGGTCGGGTTACTCCTTGCGGTCGCTGGTCTAAACGCTCGTCCAGCCTAGCAGCGCGTAGTCCTCGGACTGTAATCAACTTCACGATCGTCGCAATCGCCCAAGCTACACCCAGAAAGATCAGCGCTCCTAGTATTCGAGGAATGAAGCTCAGTACAGTATTGAGAAAGCCACCCAAAGGACGAGATACGACCTCTAGTTGGAGTGCGTTTAGCACCGCTACTACGGTGAAGAGAATCACAATCCAATAGACTAGGTTGGCAATCAGTTCTTCGACTCTGGGTAAGTCGCGGCTATCCGAACGACCAGTAATACTTGCTGCAATGCGATTGTCAATATCCGTGCGATTGAGGATGCCTTTGACTATAGCTTTAGCGATCGCAGCCACGATCAAACCAAGCGCCAGAATCAAGACTGCTCCCAGCAAGTTAGGAATAAACGCTAACAAGCTACCCCAAATATTTTGTACGTAATCCACACTTCGCTCAACAGCCTGTTGTCCCTGCTGTACTGGTGGTGCTGCTTGCGCCAAATGTTGCCAAGACGCTTGCAGCGGTCTATCCCAGTTAGTCGAGTGGGTTATCCCGTGCCAAATTGCATTCATAATTTTCCGAGTTAACTGTAAATTTCATGAGGAGAGAATACCAGTCATCGCTCTTTTTGGTAGCAGAACTGGGAATTCTGCTACAACTCCCTTGTATTTTTGTACTTTGTCAGCAAATTAGCTAGTGAGGAGAAATATAGAGTTCTTATACAGAGTGATTCCTCAGTTTCTCATTCCACATCTACCTTAGTGAGTAGTTATGCCAGAAGAATCCCCGGATTAGTGAGTTTTCAGATTTTCATCATTGTGATAGATGCGAAATCAAATCAGTTTGCTCGTAAAGATTATGATTAAATTTTCTGATAAATGGGAGATAAGGGAGCAGAGAGTAATTCACAAGTCGCTCTTTCGCAAGTCGCTCTTTCGCAAGTCGCTCTTTCGCAGTCGCAAGCCAAGCCTGAGCGCACCACTCACTACATACACCCCACACCCTAGTTCTGAACGCACCACTCACCACCCAATTACCAACTACCAACTACCAACTACCAACTACCCATTACCCATACCCTGACAACTGATAACTGAACAAATGACACAAATATTTGAACAATCAATTGAGATTGCTGCTAGTGCAACGGCTGTCGAGCGTTGCATTACCGACTTGCATCTAATGCATCGGTGGTTGAACCCAGCCCTGCGTTGCGAACCTGTAGGCGAGTGGAGTACGGAAATAGGTAGCCGCAGCCGTTTTCTTATTCAAGTTCCCTTAGTCAAACCAACTTTAGAATGCGTCACGCTCGATCGCGCTCCCGGGTTAATTGTCTGGGGGTTTGAGGGTTTTTTTCGGGGTAGCGATCGCTGGGAGTGTCAGCCTTTACCCCAAGGAACGCGCCTGCTTAACCGCTTTGAATTTGAGATTCCCAATCCCATCGTTAGCTGGGGTTTCCACACCTTCGCCGCCCCCTGGACGCAAGCAGACATGAAAACTCAACTCCAGCGCCTCAAGCAGGTTGCAGAGGAAGTGAGTAGGGAGTAGTGGGAGTGAGTCGCTAGCGGAACCAGAATTGCTTCCTCTTCTCCCTTGTCCGAATTCCGAATTCCGAATTCCGAATTCCAACCCTATCCTCTTCCCAGTTGACTCAACAACTTGCGAATTACTGGAGCATCTTCTGCATGGGGGGCTTGGGCAAGATAGGATTCAAAGTCGGAAATGGCTGAAAACCAATGTCCCAACTGGTAGTTAATTAAACCGCGATCGCGTGTTTCACCTGGGATATCTGGAAACAATAGCAAAATCTTTTCTACTGTTCCCAGTGCTTTTTCTAAATCCTGCTGTTGTAAATAAATATACTTCAAATTTGTCAGCATCCGTGCTAAGAATTGCCGATGAGTCACCGATCGCAAAAATTCCGCTCGTAATGCTACAGGCTGTCCGTAAATTTGGCTCAATTTTGCTTGACAGTCTTGGGGAAACAGTACTTCACCGCGATTGAAGGCATCGACAAAAATTTCCATTTCCGGTATGTCAGGACGAATCAGGAAATGCCCTGGCATTCCCACTCCAACCATCGGAAAGTCAATTCGCTTAGCTAACTCTAGGTAGATTAGCGATAGTGTAATCGGGATTCCCGTCCGTCGCTCGATCGCATCGTTTAAGAAGCTATTACGCGGATCGTGATATTCATTAACATTTCCTTTAAATCCTAAGTCTTCATATAAGTATTGATTAATAGTGTGAATGACACGTAAGGGATACCTCTGAATAGGTAGCCGCTCTAGTAATTCTTCTGCCATCGTATCTAGAGCGTTGAGATATTCTGCTGGATCGAGGTCTTGATATTCCTCCTGAGCAATGTACAGAGCTGCTTTGGCTAGATCGATCTGCTCATCAGAGCGATCGATCTCTTGAGAGAAAAATTGCCTTGCTACCGGAACCATCACTAATTGCAAAGAATAATAAGGATCGTTTTACACTCTTTACATAAATTAAAACAGACAACACAGTATAAATGGTGCATCCTTAAGGTCAGTCTTATGGAACTCAACCAGAGATAGTTGCATCAAAAACAACAAACGTGGGAAGTCAGCGATCGAGGTCAAAA
Source organism: Chroococcidiopsis cubana SAG 39.79 (assembly GCF_003991895.1). Lineage (NCBI taxonomy): Bacteria > Bacillati > Cyanobacteriota > Cyanophyceae > Chroococcidiopsidales > Chroococcidiopsidaceae > Chroococcidiopsis > Chroococcidiopsis cubana. The sequence goes on along the minus strand of NZ_RSCK01000030.1, from coordinate 47,848 downwards.
ATTCTGCAATCGATTTGAGCCATCAAAAACAGAAGTGTCACCACCAAATCGTTTCGATAAAACTCAACAATGGCGGCGGATCTTTTATAGCTTGCGTACCAGCATTTTAATTTGGTATGTCTTGCTATTAACTTGTAGTGCGTTTCTTTCCACCTTGGTCATCCGGCAAGTCTTACTGGCGCGCCTAGAGGCAAGACATGCAACCTCTTTGCTACAGGAAGTCAAGGAGTTTCGAGTTTTAGCTAATGGCAAAGACCCCAACACGGGAAAACCTTTTCAACATAACCTTAAAGCTTTATTTAAAGTTTTTCTCAACCGCAACATTCCTGATGACGATGAGTTTTTGATTGCCATCATCGAGGGTGAAATCGATCGCTCCAGCCCTAGAGCGCTACCCGAGCCACTAAAACAGAATTCAGAGCTAATTCAATATTTTGGTAAATTGACTCAGCCCGAACAGGGAGCCAGAGAGACTGCTGTAGGTACGATTCTCTATCGCGCTGCCCCTATTATCAGAGATGAAACTCACGGAGTCTTTGTGGTCGCTCAACTGACAGCAGGGGAACGCCAAGAAGTGAATGAAGCAATGGCAGTGATTATTCAAGTCAAAATTTTTGTCATCATTGGGGCAGCTATCCTTGCTTGGTTAGTGGCAGGTAGAACGCTGACTCCTCTACATTTACTCACGGAAACTGCACGCTCGATTCGCGAATCTGACCTCACTCGCCGCATTCCTGTCAAAGGGTCGGATGAAGTTGCCGAACTCGCAACGACATTTAATGAAATGCTCGATCGCCTCCAAGCTGCTTTCAGCAGCCAACGCAACTTCATTAACGATGCCAGTCACGAACTGCGAACGCCAATTACTATCATCCGCGGTCACTTAGAACTTATGGGCGACGATCCCCAAGAACGAGAGGAAACTGTAGCCTTGGTGACAGACGAATTAGATCGCATGAGTCGTTTTATTGACGATCTGTTACTCCTCGCTAAGGCGGAGCAACCAAACTTTTTAAAGCTGGAAAGATTAGATCTGACTACCTTGGTAGCAGAAATTTACTCTAAGGCGATCGCCCTATCAACGGATCGTCACTGGCAGATCGATCGCCATAGTCCAGGGGCAATTATTGACGACCGTCAGCGTCTCACCCAAGCAATGATAAACTTGGCTCAGAATGCCACCCAACACACGACAACGGGAGATACGATCGCTTTAGGCTGTATGCAGAGACACAATTGGGTACGGTTATGGGTGCGCGATACGGGCGAAGGTATTTCTCTGGCAGACCAACAAAGAATTTTTGAACGCTTTGCTCGCACTACCAAAAGTCAAAGACGTTCTGAAGGTGCTGGCTTAGGCTTGGCAATCGTGCGGGCGATCGCTCAAGCTCACGGTGGCAAAATTGAACTAAGTAGTCGTCCTCATCGCGGCTCTACTTTTACCATCGTACTTCCTATCGAACCCACATCAGAGATATCATCTCATGAGTAGAATTTTAATCGTCGAAGATGAACCCCGGATTAGTGCTTTTATTGAAAAAGGACTAAAAGCCAATGGCTACACAGTCTCAGTAGTTCGGGATGGCGATGAAGCTTTACTTGTAGCCAATAGCAAAGATTTTGACCTCATGATTCTCGATATAGGGCTACCGCGACAAGACGGTTGGACGATATTATCAACATTGCGCGGTCAAGGAGAATATTTACCGATCGTCATTCTCACTGCTCGCGACGATGTGAATGATAAAGTAGCGGGACTAGAGGGAGGCGCTGATGACTATATGACCAAGCCATTTCGGTTTGAAGAATTGCTGGCGCGGGTGCGTTTACGGTTACGCGACAAAACTCAGAGCGTTACGAAGGAGATTGCGGAACTCAAAGCAGGTAATCTTGTCCTAGATTTGCGGCTGCGACAAGTTAGAATTGGCGATCGCTCGATTGAACTTTCTGCAAAAGAATTTACGTTGATCGAAACATTTCTGCGGCATCCCAATCAAGTCCTCAGCCGCGAGCAACTCCTCAGTGCTGTTTGGGGTTATGACTACGATCCTGGTTCTAATATTGTTGATGTTTATGTTGGCTATTTACGCAAAAAAATCAGTTCTCACCTGATTGAAACCGTCCGAGGTATGGGATACCGTTTCGTTAGTCAGCAGTGAACAGTTGTCAGTGTAGAGACGTTACATGTAACGTCTGTACATAGTTATCAGTTATCAGTCAATTCCGACCTACGACTTACCTGTTACTCTCATAAACTGTAAATTTAATTATGCGTTTAATTCTTAGCTCGATCGCCGCGATCGCTTTTCTGGCATTGCCTACAATTGTGGCGGCGCAATCTACCTCTCCTAACTCAGACAACAATTCTTCTTTTGAACTTCCACGACGCACTCCTAGAAATCCTAGCAGACCTGCCGAACCACCAGAACCACCAGAAGAATATGAAAAGAAAATAGAAGATATTCAAAATTTAGTCAGCAGTAATAAGCAGGTAAAAATAATTTGCGCCAACTATATGAACGATATAAAGTATCAGTTTCTCAGTAATAAGTTGCAGATTGATACTGGTAATAATAGTTGTGCTTTTACCATTATTAAAGAAGTTATTCAACCGCAACTGGCTGAAGGTAAACTTAGAACCTACGAATATACAGGCGATCGCGAAGGGGTAATTGTTACGTTTTAATTTAATATTTTAAGAAAGTGACTAGTGTTTAGTGGAGTTGTTGACCAGAAAAAAATCTAGCCACTAGCCACTGGTTCCACCAGCCACTCACGAATAACAAATGACAAATAACTAAAAAGCTTATGAATTCTGTATATATCACCGTATGACCAAGCTAATTATTCAAATTCCTTGTTATAACGAAGCAGAAACTTTGGGAACTACTCTCTCAGCTTTGCCGCGGGAAATACCTGGGATTAGCTGTGTAGAATGGTTAGTAATTGATGATGGCAGTACGGATAAAACACTTGCAGTTGCTAAAGAGTTTGGGGTCGATCGCATAGTCAGATTGAACCACAATCAAGGACTTGCAAAAGCATTTATGGCAGGGATAGAAGCTTGTCTAATCGCAGGAGCAGATATTATTGTTAATACTGATGCAGATAATCAATATTGTGCTGATGATATTCCTAAATTAATTGCCCCCATTTTATTAGGTAGAGCAGAAATTGTCATTGGCACGCGACCAATTTATAAAATTAAACACTTTTCCCCAACTAAAAAAGTTTTACAAAAATTAGGAAGTTGGGTGGTACGCCTTGCCAGCAACACGGACATTCCCGACGCACCCAGTGGTTTTCGGGCAATTAGTCGAGAAGCAGCAATGCAATTAAATGTATTTAACGAATATACTTATACGCTAGAAACGATCATTCAAGCTGGACAAAAAGGTATTCCGATTACTGCCGTTCCGATTAGAACGAATAAATATCTCAGACCTTCGCGTTTAGTGAAAAACATTCCAACTTACATTCAGCGATCGCTCTTTACAATTTTACGCATTTTCATGACATATCAGCCCCTAAAATTCTTCACAATTTTAGGCAGCATTCCTTTTAGTTTGGGTACATTGCTGGGAATTCGATGGCTAATATTTTTTCTTGATGGCACAACTCGTACTCGTATCCCTAGCTTGATTTTAGCAGCAATTTTAATTATTACTGGCGTTCAATTGTGGCTTTTTGGCTTAGTTGCCGATCTCTTAGCAGTCAACCGCAAAGTATTAGAAGAAATTCAATTACGACTACGACGGGCGGATATTGAAGGGAGCAGGGAGAAAGAGAGCTGAGGGGACAAGGGGGACAAGGGAGAACAAACTACCAATTACCAATTACCAATTACCAATTACCAGTGTCAAATAAAAACCTGTTTGCTAAAGAAGCGATCGCGCAAATTCCTAAAATTCTAACCCTAATGGATCGTAATGTTCACAGCCCTACTTATGGATGTTGCGATCGCAATTTCTGGCATTACAAAATTATCGATTTTCCGAGCGGGATGGCGCAAGAATTTGTATTACCTCTCGCTTTAGCATACGATACGGATTTACCAAATAACCCTTTTTATCGCCAAAGGATCGTTCCTCAGTGGGTGGAAGCAGGAATTTTATATGCTGCTCGTAGCGCTCATAAAGATGGTTCCTGTGACGATTATTTTCCCTACGAACGAGCTGCTGGTGCAGCGGCTTTTTCTCTACTTGCCTGTATAGATAGCTACACTCTATTAAAACTCAATAATCCTATCGCTCTGCAATTTTTTACTAAACGTGCTAATTGGTTGGCAAAACATCATGAAAGTGGTAGACTTACCAATCACCAAGCCTTGATTGTTTTTTGTTTTGAATTACTTTCAAACTTATTACAAACCTTTCAGTGGGATCGAGCAAAAGTTCAGCGCTTAGAACGAGTTTTAGCTTGGCAAAGTAGCGAAGGCTGGTTTCAAGAATATGAAGGTTGCGATCCTGGTTATCATACTTTAACTATTTCTTGTTTAGCGCGAATTTATCAACTTAAACCCGATATTCGCATCAAAGAGGCATTAATCAAAGCGATTGAATTAGCTGCTCAATTTGTCCATCCTGATGGTTCATATGGGGGAGAATATACTAGTCGCAATACATACAATTACTTCCCTCATGGTTTTGAATTAGTTGGGCAATGGTTCCCAGATGCTTTAAGAATTAATGATGCTTTTTTAGTTGGATTAGCGAACGGTTTAGCACCTTGTTATAGTGACGACCATATTATCGGACATCATACTTGGAATTACTTGTTGGCTTGGCGCGATTTTGTTCCTCAACGTCCTTTATCTCAATCTCGTCCTACAGGTAGAATTTGGCTACCGGAGGCGAAGATTTTGATAGACCGATATCAAGGTACATCTGAAGACAAGGGGGACAAGGGGGACAAGGGAGACAAGGGAGACAAGGGGGACAAGGGGGACAAGGGAGACAAGGGAGACAAGGGGGACAAGGGGGACAAGGGGGACAAGGGAGATAATTATGAATTGTATTTGGCACTTAATAAGGGAGGTACGTTTAAACTATTTCGTAACAACCAGTTGATAGCTTCAGATACGCAGTTTTCACTTTTGGTTAAAGAAGGTAAAAAAATTAAGAATGCAGTTGGACATTTAGTAGGAAATTATGCGATCGCTCTAGAACAAAACAAAATTACAATTCAAGGACAGTTGGGATGGGCGAAGCAAAAACAAATGACACCAGCTAACTTAATGATATTACGCATAGTTATGCTGGGCTTCGGACGATTTTTTTCTAATTTAATTCGGAAGTTATTACAAAAAGTTTTGATTGTTGGCAAGAAAGACGCACCATTCTGGTTTCAACGTCAACTGTTTTGGGAGAATGGTAAATTACAGATAATTGACGAACTAAAAGCTCAGAATTGGGAAAATGTTATAGCTGCTGATATTGGCTGCGATCGCACTTCAATTTATGTTGTGATGAGTCGAACTTTTCAAATCGGTCAGTTGCAGCCTGAATGGAATTTTACTGAAGAAGTCAAACAACTCGCCCCAGGTGAATCGCTAAAATTAGAACGGTATTTTTAAAAGTTATTTTTGATATATCGTCTCTACAAGAACAGGAGTTACGCACTTGAAATCTGAGATCTCGATCCCCCCTAGTTCCCTCCTTCTAAAAAGGGGAACTCAAAGCCCCCTTTTTAAGGGGGTTGGGGGATCGACTGCGTAAATTTTGAAGAAATTGAATATTTTTTTGGATTCAAACATGAAACGAATAATTTCTATTGTAGTTAGCTTAATAATTTTAGTAATTATTTATTGGAAAATAGACTTTATTAACCTCATCAGAGTTTTTCAAAACTCAAACATTTACTGGATGATAGTCAGTCTATGTATGGTCGTACCCATAACAACTATTACAGCATGGCGATTGCAGCAACTAGCTCCCAAACAAGCTCAATTAAGCTTTGGAGAAGCAAATAAATTAATTTTAGCTGCTAGCGTTCTGAATATGGTCTTACCTTCAAAAATGGGCGATATTGCTAAAGCTTATTTTATGCGGCAGCAAGGTCATTTAACTGGTTCTTTGTCTTTATCTTTAGTTGTTTTTGAGAAAACTTGCGATTTACTATCGTTATTATTATGGTGTGTTTTGGGTTTAATTCTTTATCCTTATAAGAATTGGTTGTTTTGGATAATGACAGTAAGTGTGAGTTTGGGATTAATCCTTGGCTTACTCTTACTCAGTTCTCGTAAATTTGCCCAAATATTTTTTGTCTTAAGTAAAGCGATCGCTACCAAAAAACTTAAAATTAAAATTCAAAAATTGCAATTTTCCTGGGAGGAAATGCATAATTACTTTTGGCGCGATCGAGCTAATTTATTCAAAATCGCTTTAACGTCTATATTTATTTGGTTTTTACATCTATTACAGATTTGGTTCTTCATTCTGGCTCTAAAAGCCTGGACACCATTTTTAACAAACCTTGCTCTTTCTCCATTAGCGATTTTAGCAGGATTATTACCGCTGACATTTGCTGGTGTTGGCACTCGCGATGCTGCATTAATTGCGTTCTACCAACCCTATTTTAATGCTCCTACGGCAGCTGCTTTAGGTTTACTTTGCACGTCCCGCTACTTGTTACCTGCGATTGGTGGTTTCCCTTTTTTAGGACAATATTTAACAACCGTTCGCCGTTTTTCTCAAGAGAAGTAAAGATGAAATTTTTCTCATCTTAAATTCACAAGTTTGTTACTTTTATAGAGTAGTCTTGCACCTGTGAAGAAAATACATGTATATTCTATTAAGTGTTTCTAGTCGCAGGAATTGTGTTGCAGATTATTAGCAATAATATTCGTACAAGCATATTTGTATTTGGTGCAACGCTTGCACTAACAAATAGTGTATTTGCCAGCGAATTGAAGCAAGAAAACACAGATTTAGATCGAGCAAATAACTTATCTTCTAGCTTTAAAGCGATCGCACCTTACGAAGCTAACAGTCTCGATCGGATAACGCCTATTTCCCAACTCGACAATATTAGCACTCGCGATTGGCAGTGGCAAACATTAAAATCTCTCAGCCAACGCTATAATACAACAATTGATTTTAATGGCGATCGCAGTCTAACACGTTATGAATTTGCCGCTACTTTAGATACTGTTTTAACTGAAATTGCAAAACTAATTGCTACAGGTGACGCTGAACGAGTGAGTCAATCAGACATCACAAAATTACAAAGATTGCAAACAGAATTTGCTGCTGAACTAGCTAATCTACAAACAAGACGAGTAGAGGGATTAGAAAGTCAAGCCCAGCAGCTTGAAGCACAACAATTTTCTACAACTACAACTCTCTCAGGTCAAGTCATCTTTGCTGTCAGTGGCGCTGTAGGTGACGAAAAAGCCGATGGTAGTGGTGAAAAAGTAGATAGCAATTTAGTTTTGAGCGATCGCGTGCGACTAACTTTTAATTCTAGTTTTATGGGGGAAGATCGTCTGAGGGTGCGTATACAAGCGAATAACTTCCCCGGAGTTGAAGATGCGACTAGGACAACAATGGCGCGGTTGGGATTTGAAGGGGATAGCGAGAATCAGTTTGAGTTAACTCGCATTGAGTACCGCTTTCCCGTTGGCGAACAAACTACAGTTTATGCTGGGATCTTCGGTAGTGGAATAGATGACTTCGCCGATACAGTCAATTCTTTCCTTGATAGTAGCAGTCGGGGGGCAGTATCTCGCTTTGGCAGACGCAATCCGATATACAGACAAGGTTCGGGTACGGGAGTAGGTGTGGAATACGATTTGACTGAGGAGATCTCTCTGCAACTGGGTTACGTTGCTGAAGATGCTAACGAACTGGAATCTGGAATTGGTGGTAGTGCTTACGGCGCGATCGCGCAATTGTATTTTGAGTATAGCGATCGATTTGAGTTAGGTTTAACTTACGTACATTCTTACAACCAAATAGATACAGGTACGGGAAGCGAACTAGCCAACGATCCTTTTGATGAAAACAGCGATGCTATCCGAGCAAATTCTTATGGTATTGCTACAACTTGGCAGATTAATCCTAAATTTGCGATCGGTGGATGGATGGGTTTGACAAATGCGACAGCCGCAGATTTACCAGACAATCCAACCGCAGAGATTTTTAATTATGCTATCACCCTTGCCTTTCCTGACTTAGGGAAAGAGGGTAGCTTAGGTGGAATTGTTATCGGTCAACCACCAAAGGTTACTAACAGCGATCTCAGCACAGATTTTCAAGACCGCAATACAGCTTGGCATTTTGAAGCATTCTACCGCTTGCAACTCAGCGAACAAATTTCAATGACTCCAGGTTTCTTAGTTATTATCAATCCCGAACACGATAACAATAACAATACTTTATATGTTGGGACAATTCGTACTACTTTTGAATTTTAATTAAGAGTTCTAATTTAGACTACCGAACTACGAACGAGCTATAGCAATCCAAATTGATTTGTAAACGTTCCCGTGTAGAGACGTTACATGTAACGTCTCTACACGGGCAATCGATTTCACGATTATCTAAGAGCGTTATATCTGTAAATTTTTTGTAGATAAAAACTTCTCATATCCCGCTTGTAATTGGCGCTTACCGTCACGTTCGATAATACTACCATGAGCCATAATGACTCGATCGAAATCCCAGCAGAGAACTTTTTGAATTGACTGTTTTACCCGTTCTTTATCGCGAGAAGCAAGTTTTTCTAATAATGTTGGTTCCAACTGGCGATCGCCTCCTATAATTCTGAAAACTAATTGTGTTTGCCAAGGAAAACTAGCATCAACATGAAATGCTGTATCTGTCAATACCAAAGTTTGGCTTTCTCGATGCCAAAATACAATTTCATTTAATATTCCCGAATTGCCGATACCTATAGTTTGAAATCCCGCAAATAAAAGATATTCAACTTCATTCAAATCGCCGATTCTACCACATTCGCTAAGGATGCGATCGCTCTTTATATCTGGTCTTTTCAAGTCTAAACCTGGAGCAATCCAAATCTCGGCATTAGGATAAATCGACTTGAAGTTGTTGAGAAAAAGATGATGGTAGCAATTTGGCGCGATAATTGTGGTGACGTGACCCAGTGCGTTAATTTGCTGAATAATTGTTTCATCAACATCACTGGGAGAAATAATTATAAGTTCGCCATTGTCAAGGCGAATTACTGTCATTCTCGTTCCCACTTCTAGACCTAAAAACTTAAGTTGCCGTTCGCCAACCCAGATATTTCGATCGATTTCTCTCAGCATAAGCTTAGGGTGTGGGGTGTACTGAATGCCATAATTAGCGATCGCCCTTCTAAACGTGAGGAATCCTCATATTTGCATAATCTGAGAAATCCTCACGTTTGTCAAGAGAGACAGATAAACCCGACCGTACGATTATCGATACATGACTTCCAGGCATTTACCGCAACAATCCCGTAGCAGAAAAAGATTTGAGCAAATTCTGCAAGCCGCCGCCGCAGTGTTTGCCGAAGTTGGCTATGAAGCAGCTTCTACGGAGGCGATCGCACAACGGGCAAATACTTCTATTGGCTCGCTTTATCGCTTTTTTCCAGATAAATCTGCGGTTTTATACGCCTTGGCAGAGAGATATGCCGAGCAAATGCGGGATTTATTTGTCACTAAGTTCAATTCCTCAACAGTAGATCGACCTCTGGCTCAGGTGGTCAGCGATACAGTCGAAGCGTTTGATGATTTTTTCACGACCGTACCAGGGGCGCAAGCAATTATGTTGCGATCGCGAGTTTCTCCTGAGTTACAGGCGGTGAATCAACGTGCCGATCGCGAAATTGTGGCACATTTAGAAGCTTTTTTTGCCTTGCGACAACCGCAGATGGAACCAGAGCAACGCCAGCTAGCGGCTTTAGTCAGCGTAGAAATTACTGGAGCCTTACAGCTATTATCCCTTGCCCAAACAGAACGGTTACGACAGCAGATCGTGACTGAAACCAAACACATTTTAATTCGCTATCTTCAACCGCTTTTTCCCGATTGCGATCCGACAAATGAGAAAATTGGGAGCTAATACTAAGGCGATCGCATAATCCATATAAGCGCGATCGTCCTAATGCTAAATACTCCCATTTAGGATTATCGTGAAGCCATTTGCAAGATAACTTAAGGAAACTTATCTGAGTGAATAAATGAAGAAATTTTTTATAATTTAGTAATAAAAAAGTAGGGTAAGTATCCCCCACCCTACTAATAGCCAGTCACTGGTTACAAGCCGTAAGTTGAAATTAACTGGTCACTGATAACTGACAACTGACAACTGATAACTGTTAAACAAAGCGATCGCCTTTACCTTCTTTACGACGAATACCGATTACAGAAGGACGCGGCGGACCGTAAAGATCTCCAGCTAAATTGCTAGGCCAATTACTACCGCTTGGGACAGTTCTATTTTGCGTGAACAGAGTCCCATCCAAATTCAGCATCTCAATGTCGCGATTGAGACTTTGAGGCGGATTGAAGGGGCAGTTTTCCCCGGGATGCTGCACGGCAATAATTAAGGTATCGCTGACAAAAGTAGGTCCTGTCATTTCGCAGCGCGGCGGACCATAGGCAAAGGGTACGATCTGCCCTGCATTCTCACCATCTAGAGGAATGTAGAACAGCCAGTTATTACCGAAAACTCCAATTAAATCGGATGTTTGAATGTTGAGATCGGAGGATGCACCTTCTACCACAGCTCCAACTACTGTATGGTCGATGTTGAGTTGTTTTGCTTCTGCTCCTTCACCAAAACCGTTATGAGCGCCAGTGGACATATCCGTGACACCCCAGACGTTATTTTGGCTGTCGAAAGCAAGGTTATCCACGTTAGCAAAACCGTCTCCTGGCTCGGCTCCTGCTTCCCCACCTTTGGCTAAGCGTTGCCAACGGAAAGTTAGACCTGTATTATCGGAACTGTTTTCAGTAATCTTAAACAGTTCTCCTGAAGGCTGCCCGGCGTTGACATCTTTGCTGTACTTAGAGACAACAAATATCCGAGAATCTGGATAACCATCGCTACCTGGCGCACCATCGGTATAAGCGATGAAGACTTCCCTTGAATTGCGAGGATTGATTTCCAAATCTTCAGGACGAGCGGTAGGAGTACCACCGATGAGGTTAGCAGCTAAAAAGGCATCAACTAACACCGCGCCTTGACTGGTATAGAAATCTGAGAGTTTCTTACCTTGGTAGTCTTTTAAAGCCGTAGCTTCGTTCTCGGTCGTAATGTTGTACTTCCCACCATCTTTTGTTTGTGCGGCAATGCCGTTGCGTCGCGGTAATGGTAGCAGTGCGTTGCGCGTCGCTTTACCCAAAGCTTGAATTTCTACCGAGCCAAGCGTGGAAGGGGAAATGGGGTTGGTACTCGCACCAATCTCTAACGGTAGCCATTCACCTGTACCATCAGGATTGTATCGGGCAACGTAGAGCGTACCCGTCTCGAATAGTTCGCTATTTTTCTTGTCTTCAGGGGATTTGACCTTCCCTGCACTGACAAATTTCCAGGTATGTCCGCCACGGCGATCGTCACCCATGTAGGCAACGAGTTTTTTTCCAGACTCCGCCACTATAGTGATATTCTCATGGCGGAAGCGACCGAGAGCAGTATGTTTGCGCGATCGCCATTTGGGATCGGCGGGATCGATCTCGACCATCCAGCCGTATTTTTCCCCTACCATCCCGAATTCAGCTCCAGTCGTGCCTTCGGTGTATTCTGTTTGCGTACCGTTAGGCAGAACGGCTTCTGTAACTCCGACGAAGAACTCTTCACTAGCTTGGAAGTTTTCCTCTGCGGACACGATCGTTCCCCAAGGAGTTGTACCACCAGAACAGTTGTGTCCCGTACCGATGATTTTGCTACCCAATCCATCGGTGTTGACGGCTTCAAATACATCCTTAGCAGCCGCACCCGTACCGATGAGGTAGTTGAGATCGCCTTTCTGATAGCTTTTTTCACCCCAGGATGTGACTTCTTTGTAAGCATCAGTGCGATCGCTGTTGATTCCTAAGCCTGACAGGGTGTGGATGCGGCGATTTTTCGGGTCTTTGACAACGCTGTAACGTCTGTCATCACCTTGGCGAATTCTGACAATCGAACCACCCATGTTGTAAAGAAACTCGCCTAGCAATGTGCGGTTTTTCTCAGTAATATTGATTCCTAAATAAGGGAAAGATTCGGAGAACCCTGCCAAATCTTCTGGGGTTTCAGGCGCGAGAAGAGAAATGGGGTAGGAAACGTATTCGTGGTTCACCCACAAGTAGCCGTCTTTAACAGCAATGCCGTCGTAACTGCTACCGTCGATAATATTGCGAACCCTACTGTCCTTAATAGGAATAAAACCCGTGTAGTCGCAGTTATAACCAAAATAATCGTCTGGGTTGGAGAAGACGCGATCGCCCCAGCCAACAATGACGTAGCGTTCATATTCTGGGGGTACGATGACATCATCGTAGACGGTATATTTCGTCAATCTCGCATCTGTCGATGGTTGTAAAACTTGCCCTTTTTCACTGCCTGCTGGTAGGTAACTAGGCAGTTGTTGATAAATGGGTAACGGATGGGGCAATCGTACAGGGGTGAACGATAAAGCCTCAGCTGCTTGGGCAGCGTTAGAACCAGCACCAAACAGTTTATTCTCTAGCACGGGTGAGAAAGCAGCAGCACCAACACCCGCACCGAAGAAAACTAACAGCTGCCTCCGAGTAATTCTAGACATGAAACTCCCTCTTGATTCGGAATCGCCAGATCCTCAAGTTTGAAAATGTCTGTATTGCAATTATTAGTAGAGAGTGCAGAGTGCTATTAGCTCTTGGTTCCTTCAGGTTTCAACGCGATAACTATGCTCGCGCCTTTTCTATTAGCTTATGTATTTTTAATTACAAACATATCAAACAAAAGCTTGGATTGAGCTGTAACCAAAAGACGCGCTCTCGCTTTTTCTCTACTACTAATTATTAAGACAGGGACTTATTTTCAAACAAATATTGTTGCCTCTGTTACGATAATCCCGCAACATTAAGGTGAGTTAATCGCCTGGTTAATACTGAGTCATTTTTTTACATTAGGTTGCTATAGTTAACTTTATATAGAACACGATAAGCAAATATATCTAGTCATCAATTTGCAAAATTTAGTTTGCTTGCTGAAAGCTATTTTCTCAATTCAGCTAGTAGTTTAAATGCGAGCCTATCGGATATACTTTGTTGTTTAAACAATTTTCTCCGCGCCACCTCTGCGATCGCAACAATAGATCGGTGTGTATAAAAAAAATCAAAATTTGCAGAATTACGTACATTTCTCATTTCAATCAGTCATCGCGATAGGCGGGATCGTCTTCTTTTAACCTACGCGCAGTATTTACATTCGCAGGAGTACGCTGACTATCGGTTGCAGTTCCATTTGGCGATGAGGAAAAGCCTAACAAAAGTGCGGAGTTGCTGAAGTATCTCGTCCAGTGACTCAACACGGGTTGCGATCGCCAATCGACTCGCGAGACTTGAGTATGGAGTAAAGGGACTTGTTGCCCATTGCGATCGCCTACTACCGTTACAGAAATCGCTGTAACTCTGGGTTTTCGATCGAACTCTTGCTGAATCAACTCGCTAGTCTGTGACTCGGCTTGCTGCATCAGACGAGCAAAAGAAGGCATTCCCTCAGAACTAAGGACGAGATTTAAAGATTTAGGTTGCGCTCTAGCTGGGGTAGAATACCAGCAGCTTACACACATTGTTGCGACTAAAATGATTTTTACTGGAATTGTTTTGGCTGGGGCGATCGCTCTAGATAGTCGAAACTGTCGAAAAACACTCATTATCTTGACTAAATCCTTATTCTCTGCATAGTTACGAGGAGGAAAGGAGAAATGCAGACTGTTCCTAAGCTTAGCGATCGCGCTTTAATAAGTCAGTAAGTCCAGGTTAAGTTTCAGTTATTAGTTATCAGTGACTCGTGGCTAGTGGCTGGTGACTAGAAAAGAATTCAGCCGCCAGCCATTCACTGATGACCAACTACCAATTACCCATTACCATTTACCGACTACCGTGCCAATCATTAATAAATTTATTGAAATCGAAACTGCTCAAGGAATTAATATTCATAACATTACACCAGAAATTGACAAGATAGTATCCGCCACAGGAATTAATAACGGACAAGTTTTAATTTTTTCTCGTCATACTACGACCGCATTAGCAATTAATGAAGACGAAGAAAGATTACTAGAAGATATCAAAGTTTTTTTGAGCAAATTAGTTCCCGAATCAGAATGCTACTTGCATAACGACTTGCACTTAAGAAAAAATATCCCTGAAGATGAGCCGATAAATGCTCACTCGCACTTAATGGCGATGATGCTTAATAATAACGAAATTATTCCCATAGTCGATGGGAAACTTGCATTAGGAACCTATCAATCAGTTTTATTTTTTGAATTAGACGGCGCTCGAAAAAGAACAATTCTGTGTCAAATTTGGGGTGAATAATAAAAGTAGGGTGGGTATTGTCCACCTTAATATAAATCAAAAACTGAGATTATCTTTCCCTTCAGTAGAAGTCGCATCCTCATGCGTGATGGTAATTTTAGCCGCTACAGTAGAACGCCGCAGGTTACGAATTGCATCAATAGTATTTTTAATCGTACCAGCCAGGGGAACAGCTACAATTGCACCCAAAAAACCACCCATTTCAGCTCCAGTCAAGATGGCAATAAAGATCCAAATTGGGTTGAGTCCCGTAAAATTGCCCATCAATCTAGGTGCTAGCACGTTATCTTTAATTTGTTGCAACACAATTGCCGCCAAAGCAACTTGCAACCCCAGCAACCAATTTTGCACCATGACTAACAGCGTGACTGTACCAATGCCCAAGCTAGCACCAATAAATGGGATGAGTTCGGCTACGCCAATTAAGAGGGCAAATAGTAGTGCAAATGGCACGTTGAGAACTACGAAAATTGGGGTTAAAGCGGCAAACATGAATAACCCCAGTAATAGTTGAGTCAGAAAGAAATTTTGAAAATTGAGTCGCAAGGAAGCACTAAACGGAAGTCCAATCTCTGGTGGTAGGAAGCTAATGAGACCGCGCCAGAGGCGATCGCCGTAGAGCAGCATGTAAAATGCCAGTACCACCACTAAAATTGTCTCAATTAACCACGACAGCGTCCCGAGGGCAACTCCAAACGCCTGTTCTGGTATAGATGGCAAGCGTCTTTCAATCGTATCGTTAACGCGATTGCTAAAACCGCTCAGATCGAGAGGTAACTTTCTTACCCGCGCCCAGCTATCTAGTCTTCCCAACTGTGTTTGAATTGTATTTAACCAATCGGGAATTCTTTGAATCAATTCGATCGTTTGGTCGTAGACCAATGGCACTAGAGTTAGACCGATCGCCACCAACAAGACTAAACTCAAAAATAGAACGACGATGACTGCCTGAGAGCGGCTAAAGCCAACTCGCTCGAAAAACCGGACTGGGTAATTGAGTAGAAAAGCCAAAATAGCCGCGATCGTCAATACGGCGATCGTATGCTGAAAATATTGAAAAGCTTGACTCAATAACCAAATATTCAGAGCAATAACAGGACCGCTCAAACCGTAAATCGCTAAACGCTGCCAAGAGGCTGAACGGCGCATTTCTCACACCACCCACAATAGTTGCTCCACCACTAATCCTCGATTTTAGTGGCAAAATCTATTTAAGTGACAGGGTAAAGTTGTAAGTCGTAAGTCGTAAGTTAGACATCTAAATTTGCTTCTTACCTCTTGCCAACTACCAATTACCCATTACCAATTACCAATGACCATATATGACAACTGCTGCGATCGCAAATTTGGTGCTGGGGATCTTTCTCGGCTTAATGATTCTGCTATTCATCTTCCGCATCGTGCTGACTTGGTTTCCCCAAATAGACCTTAAGCGTTTTCCATACAACTTAATTGCCGTACCAACAGATCCCTTGTTAGTACCGATGCGAAAACTTGTACCACCCATAGGCGGTGTGGATATTACCCCCATCATCTGGGTCGGAATTTTTAGCCTGTTGCGAGAAATTCTGCTCGGTCAGCAAGGACTGCTGATGATGCTGATGCATTGAAATTTTATGTAGAGACGTTACATGTAACGTCTCTACCGATCTATTTCTTCAACATCACCTGCTCGACAAAATTGGTGTAAACCTCTGCCTTGAGAAACTCTGGAGTATCTAAAATCCGTTGGTGAAAGCCGATAGTCGTCGGTACGCCTGTGAGGGCGAATTCCCGCAAGGCGCGTCGCATTCGCCTAATTGCAGTCGGACGGTCTGGTCCCCAGACGATCAGCTTACCAATCAGAGAATCGTAGTAAGGCGGGATGCGATAATCGGTGTAAACGTGAGAATCCATCCTGACTCCTGGTCCTCCAGGAGCGAGATAGCCGCTGATCCGTCCTGGTGCGGGACGAAAATCTCGGTCTGGATCTTCAGCATTAATCCGACATTCAATTGCGTGTCCCCGCAACTTTACCTGCTCTTGGGTGAATTGCAGGCTTTCCCCTTGGGCAACGCGGATTTGTTCGGCAATTAAGTCAAGTCCTGTAATCATTTCCGTGACGGGATGCTCGACTTGAATCCGCGTATTCATTTCCATGAAGTAAAATTCTCCAGTTTGCGACAGGAGAAACTCTACCGTCCCCGCACCGATGTAATTAATCGACTTTGCCGCCATTACCGCAGCTGTTCCCATTTTCTCCCGTAATTCGGGGGTTAAGGCAGGGCTGGGAGCTTCTTCCAATAGCTTTTGGTGGCGGCGCTGGATCGAACAGTCCCGTTCGCCCAAGTGGACGACATTGCCGTAGCTATCTGCTAAGATTTGAAACTCAATATGGCGCGGGCGATCGACAAATTTCTCGACATACAGACCAGGGTTGCCAAAGGCGGCTTCTGCTTCTCCTTGAGCCGCTAAAAATAATCGCCCTAAATCTTCATCGCTGCGAACCAGACGCATTCCCCTGCCACCACCGCCAGCAGTGGCTTTAATCATGACTGGGTAGCCAATTTGACGCGCGATCTCCCGCGCTTCTTTTTCGTCTCTGACTAACCCATCACTCCCAGGGATGGTGGGGACTCCTGCCGCGATCATCGTTTCCTTCGCTGTGGATTTATCGCCCATAGCTCGAATTGCTTCTGGGGTTGGTCCAATAAAGGCAAGCTGGTGGTCGGCACAAATTTCCGCAAATTTCGCATTTTCCGCTAAAAAGCCATAACCAGGATGGATGGCAGTCGCGTTGCGCGTCAGAGCTGCGGCAATAATACTAGGGACGTTGAGATAACTTTTGCTACTGGGAGCTTCGCCAATACACACCGCTTCATCAGCTAATTGGACGTGGAGCGCGTCGCGGTCTACGGTTGAGTGTACCGCGATCGTCGCAATTCCCATTTCTTCACAAGTACGGAGAATTCTCAGGGCGATTTCCCCTCGGTTAGCAATCAGAATTTTGTCAAAGCGCATCTTCCAGCAAAGGATGTCGGTATCATCAGCATAGGGGTTGGCAGAATTCGTAATTCGTAATTCGTAATTCGTAATTATTTTGGCACGAGCGATCGCCTCTTTTTTGTTCAACTTTGCTGGTCTTGCTCCACAAGTATGCTAAATTATATATCTGCAAGCGCGGATGTGGCGGAATTGGTATACGCGCACGTTTGAGGGGCGTGTGGCTTTGCCTTGCGAGTTCGAGTCTCGCCATCCGCATTTTCAGTGACCAGTGACCAGTGACCAGTGACCAGCGATCGGTTGTCATGGGTGGTTGATAGCTGTCATGAGTGAGTATCTAGTGGCTGGATTCTTTTCTAGTCACCAGCCACTAGCCACGAGTCACTGATAACTGATAACTGTTCTGACTCCTGTTATATTAATAAGAAAGTCATGAATTTTTGTAAACAAATTGACTGCGACTTATAACTTTACAGATAAGCAGGTACTACCTAAGTCTTGGCATCGTCTCTCACCCATTTGGGAAGGTGATGAGAATACTATACAACCAGGGTTACCTCATACTCGTCTTGCTCCAGCTTGGCAGTTACTTTTGTTAGGTGATGGTTCTCCTACACGCCATTTACAATTGCTAACTGGGGAACCCACGGAAGTTGACGTGATTGATATGTCGGTAGTTGGCATGGATTTAGATGATGCACCAAGTATCATTGAAGCCGTACCAGGACCGAGATTGAGACGACAGGTGTGGTTGCGCAAACAATCGGGTCAGCGTTTGGCATATGCTGCATCTTGGTGGGAAGCCAGCCACGTCGATGAATATTTACAAAATCGTTCCTTACCAATTTGGGCTAGTCTAGCGCGTTTGCGGACTGAGTTATATCGGGATGTCCAAGGAGTTTATTACGGTCACTCAGAGGCGTTAGAAGCAGGATTTCAACACCAGGGACCATTTTGGGGTCGTCACTACTTGTTCTGGCATCACGGAAAGCCTTTGACGTTGATTTATGAGGTGTTTTCGCCTTATTTAACAAAATATCTAGGGTTGACGCAAGTAGATTGAGATAGTTGCGGACAACTGATACAGCCACTAATTTATAGCTTTGCGATCGCGCCACAACTCCAAAGTTAGGGAGTTAGTTCGTACTGGCAATCCGAGCGTGTCAAGCGATCGCTCTATTTCAGTCAAGTAACCTTTGTTACAAATTGCTGCTCGCCTACTCTATTCATCGCTCACGAGTTATATATTATTTTGATATAAGTATCTACTTTAAAGTGGCTGAAAATTTCTTTTAACCTCTGTAAGCCGCGCGGCATGTTTGGTTAAAAATTCAAACTCTTAATAAAAAAATCCAAACATGAATAGAATCACCAGACGGGAAGCACTCAAGCTCGGAGGGTTTGCTGCTGCTGGCAGTTCGCTTTTGCTTCCCATAGCACTTCAGCACCGTGGCTACGCTCAGACTGCTGGTAGTCCTCAACCGAGACGGTTTCAAGTTAAACTGCCGCTCCCACCAGTGCTAAACCCAGTACGCAGCGATGCTACAACCGATTACTACCAGATTGAGATGCAAAAGAACCAGGTAGAGATTTTACCTGGGTTGACAACAGAGATTTGGGCTTATAACAGCATTACTCCTGGTCCTACAATTAAACAGCGTCGCGATCGGCAGTCGGTTGTTCGCTTCATCAACAATGTAGGTACACCGACATCAGTTCACTTACATGGAATGGCATCGCTACCGCAATATGATGGTTACGCTGAGGATTTGATTCCGCCTGGCTACTACAAAAATTACATTTATCCAAATAACCGCGCTGCCACAATGTGGTATCACGATCATGCCATCCATGACACTGCGCGCAACGTATATATGGGATTGGCTGGAATGTACATCGTTCAAGACGATCTTGAGCTAGGATTACCTCTTCCTAAAGGCGAGTACGATGTACCCTTGGTCATTCAAGATAAGTTATTTACAAACAATGGTTCGTTCATCTTTGACCACGACAATCATCAGGGTTTAATGGGCGATGTCATTCTGGTTAACGGTGCGCCATATCCCCGCATGGAAGTAGCCAACCGCAAGTATCGCTTCCGAGTTTTAAACGCATCGAATTCGCGTTCTTATAGATTAGCTCTAAGTACAGGCGATGACTTGATTGTTATCGGCACAGATGGCGGATTGATGAGCGCACCAGTGAGAACTAAAGATTTGCGGATTGGCATGGGAGAGCGATACGAGCTGATTGTTGACTTTTCTAAATACTCCATCGGCACTCAGATACTTCTGCAAAACCTCGGTCTTCCTAACAATAAAGATTACGACGGCACAAGGCAGATCTTGCGCTTTGACGTAGTCCGGCAAGAGACTGATAACAGCTCTATTCCCTCCCAACTGCGTTCTTTTCAGCCGCTTGTAGCGTCTTCCGCAGTTGCTACTAGGCGATGGACTTTTGAGCATCGTAACGATCGCTGGGAGATTAATGGTAATGGTTGGGACAAAAATCGAGTTGATGCCAGGATCGGCTTAGGTAACACTGAGATTTGGGAGATTATCACCAATGGGCGTGACTGGTTTCATCCCGTACACTTTCACCTATTTGATTTCCAGATCCTCGAACGTAGCAGCCAGCCGCCACTTCCCTACGAGCGGGGTTGGAAAGATGTCGTATATTTAGGCGAAGACAATAATATTCGGATTATTGCTAGGTTTGGTCCTCATAACGGTAAGTATATGATGCACTGCCACAACACGGTTCACGAAGACCACGACATGATGACTCAATTTGAAGTGGGTAGCGGTGGAGCAGATCCGATGTCAGCTCCAGCAAAACCACTTCCAGCACCGTCATTCTAATTGGTAATGGGTAATGATAACTACCAAATAGTTTATATGTGCGTTAGTTTCCTTTACCGTACAGTTCATCATCGAATTTTTTTATCAGTGAAGAATTGTACGGTCTGGGAGAGGACAGATTTGAACGAGTATCAGAATTTGTATATGGTTGTTTACATAAGTTACTCAGGTTCAAAACCGTGCCTTTAGCTGTTTCCATATAGCACGTTGGCACATCAACCTTAAAGTTGATTACTTCTACGGATGGAGTTTTTTGAGGTGAAGATTTTGCCAAAGTAAAACTGGCTCTAGTTATAAATGCAGTAAAAAATATAGTTAGAAAAACTAGCAGCCAAAATGGTTTCAAAACATTTTTCCAAGATGGTAGCATATTTAATATAGTAAAAGTCCTGTTGTTCTTAAATTGTAGCTAGTTCTGGACAGCTCTATAAGGCGAGTTAAGAAACCTACACAAATTGCTCGTTTTAGTCAGTTATAATGTAAGGCTTAGTTATTTTACATTTCCGCGAGCTTTTTATAGTTTTAGATTCGCGATCGCCATCTCTTAAAATATTTAATAGTCAGCTGTGTAGGGTTATGCTTCCCAAGCTAAATCTAAAGGACAACTTAAAACCCGAATATCTACTTTTTTTAGATGCACTGGCGAAAACACCATTTTCAGGAGAAATTCGCCCCGATTTTGCCAGTCGATTGATGATGTCAACTGACAATAGTATCTATCAAATTTTACCGCAAGCGGTTGTCTATCCTAAATCCGAACAAGATTTAGTGCATTTATTTCAATTAGCACAGCAAGAACCATTTAAATCTGTAACTTTCTCACCCAGAGGTGGAGGAACGGGAACTAACGGTCAATCGCTTTCCCCTGGAATTATTATTGATTGTTCTAAGTACATGCACCAGATTTTAGAAATAAATCTGGAACAGGGATGGGTACGAGTGCAGCCAGGGGTAGTTTTGGATAAATTGAATGCCGAACTAAAGCCTTATGGAGTATTTTTTGCACCGTCTTTATCTCCTAGTAACCGTGCGACGATTGGAGGTATGATTAATACTGATGCTTGCGGTCAAGGTTCGCGGATTTACGGACGCACTAGCAACCATATTTTAGAGTTAAATTGGGTTTTAGCAGATGGGACTGTGGGGCGATCGCACGCTATTAACCTTTATACATTAAATCATCTAAAGCAACAACCAAATAGCATCGGACATATTTACAGTCAAGTTAATGAAATTGTTACAACCAAGCAAAAAATCATCGAGCAAAGTTTTCCTAAAATGCCTCGATTTATGACGGGATATAACTTGGCAAAGGTTTATTCACCGCCAGAACAAACATTTAATCTAAACTGGCTTTTAGCAGGTTCGGAAGGAACGCTTGCTATTATTACCGAAGCCAAATTAAAGTTAACTCCGATTCCTAAATATAAAAAATTATTGGCAATTCACTATAACTGTTTTAACGATGCTTTATTTGCAGCAGAGACTTTATTAGCTTTTGCACCCGCAGCTATAGAAACCATTGACGAAAAAATTCTCAGTCTGGCGAGACAAGATGAGATTTATGAAAAAGTCAAACATTTTATTCTAGGTGCAAAAGCAATCAACTTAGTTGAGTTTAGCAGTGACGACTTAGAGGAATTAGCACAGAAACTTACTCGAATCTGCCAAAGCATTACCTTAAATCGAAACCAGCCTCAGCAACCAACTGGTTATTATTTGGCGCAAAACGAAACAGAAATTTCTCATTTATGGGACTTACGCAAACGTGGTGTAGGACTCCTTGGTAATACTAAAGGCGATCGCAAACCAATTGCTTTTATTGAAGATACCGCAGTTCCGCCAGCGTGTCTAGCTAACTATATTTGCGAATTTCAAACTTTACTCAATGCCTATCAGCTAAATTATGCCATGTACGGTCATGTAGACGTAGGCTGTATGCACGTTCGACCAGCACTAGACCTGAAAGTACCACAAGATGAAGCACTGATCGGAGAATTATCTGACAAAGTTGTGGCGTTGGTCAGAAAATATGGTGGCGTAATGTGGGGAGAACACGGTAAAGGTTTTCGCAGCGAATATACTCCTACCTTTTTTGGCGAACTCTATCCCGATTTAGGCAAAATCAAAGCAGCTTTCGATCCCGATAATCGCTTAAATCCAGGCAAAATTGTCGCGCCAAACGCCAGTTATAACGAAGTGGTACGAGTCGAAGCACCTTTACGGGGACATTTCGATCGCCAAGTTGCAAAAGAAGTGCGATCGCAATACGAAGTTGCTTTTAGCTGTAACGGTAATGGCGCGTGCTTTAACTACAATCCCGATGATGTCATGTGTCCGTCTGCCAAAATTACAGGCGATCGCATTCACTCGCCTAAAGGTCGTGCCAGTTTGATGAGAGAATGGTTGCGGCAATTAGCCATCAATAAAAGTGAAGAAATAGAAAAATCTGGAAGTTTACCCCTCAAGTTCTGGAATAATTTAACTAAGATCTGGGGAAGTTATGACTATTCCCATGAAGTGTATAACGGAATGCACGGCTGTCTTTCCTGTAAAGCTTGTGCTAGCCAATGTCCGATTCATGTAGACATTCCCAGTCTGAAAGCACAATTTCTCGAACTTTACCACACCCGCTATCTGAGGCATTGGCGCGATTATTTCGTTGGGAATATTGAAACTCTCGCCAATTGGCAATCTCACGCACCTGTCTTATTCAATTTTCTGACTCAAAACTTCGTGACGCGCTGGTTAATTCAAAAATTCGTGCGAATGGTCGATCCACCCGCAATCAGCACGCTGACTGTCAGACAGGGATTAAAACAAAGACAAGCACCAGTTTTTGATTTAGAGAAATTATCTACTCTTAGCAAGTTAGAACGAGCAAACAGCGTTATTTTATTGCAAGACGCTTTTACCAGCTTTTACGAATCGCAAATAGTTCTCGATACTTACGATTGCTTGCGCGAGTTAGGTTATACAGTGTACGTTCCACCTTTTTTCGTGAATGGAAAGACATTGCACGTTAAAGGGTTTTTAAAAACATTTCAAGCGATCGCGCAAAAAAATACTGACTATTTAAATCAATTAGCAAAACTAGAAATTCCCCTTGTAGGAATTGAACCTAGTATTGTCCTAACCTACCGAGATGAGTATATCAAAATTAAAGGTTTAAAAGCAAGCTTTCGAGTGCAGTTATTGCAAGAATTTTTGTGGGAAAACCAAGCGAGGTTAAAGCAAAAAATTGGCGATCGCATATCTGAATCAGATCGTTATTACTTATTCGGTCACTGCACCGAAAAAACGATTGCTTTAAACTCACAAAAACAATGGCAGCAGATTTTTCAAATGTTAAAAATTCCTTTGAGTTTAGTTCCTACAGGCTGTTGTGGTATGGCGGGTATTTACGGACATGAAGCCGAACACTATAATGAATCTCAAGGAATTTATTCTATGAGCTGGAGACGGCAAATTTCATCCGATGTAGAACAGAGAAAATTTTGTTTAGCTACTGGTTACTCTTGCCGTTCTCAGATAAAACGCTTTGATAGTTTCGTACCTTTACATCCAATTCAAGTTATACTTTCGCACTGTAAAATATAATTAATTTAACACAAATTCTACCAATTACCAATTACCAATTACCCTAATTATATGGACTGCATTCATCTAGAAAAAATTCGCTGTTATGGTTATACTGGATATTTACCAGAAGAACAGATATTAGGACAATGGTTTGAGGTTGATGTAACGCTGTGGTTAGATCTATCAGTGGCGGGTAAGAGCGATGCTATTGAAGACACAATCGATTATCGTAATATTATTAGTAACGTTCAGCATTTAGTTAAGACTTCTAAGTTTGCATTAGTCGAAAAACTAGCAACAGCGATCGCGGAATCTATTTTAGCAGTGAAGGGGACAGAACAAGTTAAAGTAAAATTATCTAAACCCGCCGCACCCATACCAGATTTTAGCGGCAGAATTTCAATTGAAATTACGAGAAATGCTCGGGAATAATTTCCAATTCAATGTAGAGACGTTACATGTAACGTCTCTACATAACGTTTCTACATTGGAATCAAAACAGTAGACATATTTACCCATTCTGCATTTGCCAAAGCCTGACGCATTTGAGTTTCATCGGTAAACTTTTCATTTAAAACTCGCCCATCATAATTGAGTTTTACTTCATCTCGTTCAAATGCCCAAGGTTCAACTTTAATTTTGTCAAAATTATCATTTACAGGAATCAGAGTTAGAGTCGTTTCCCCAGATGCGGTAGGAATATGATGAAATTGCCTTTCCTCTCGCAGTCCCATACATAAAGCAAGTGATAATAAATCCCAAATTGCTACTAATTTGCGATTGCGTTGAATTACTTCTGGAGTTGTATGATTTGCATAGTAAGAGTCATTCTGTAAATAATTAACGAGCTGTTTTTGATAAGCATATTCTTGCTGCAAATATTCTTCTACTAACTGAGTAGATTCAGGTGAATTTTCCCATTTTCGGAAGCGCTCAAACAATCCCGTACCGTGGAGCGAAACCAATAACGCTGCATATCTACCGTAAGACGAAGTTAAATGCTTGACACCAGACCAAATCTTAACCGAGATTTCTGAAGGGAGTTCCATAAAATGATGAGGATAACCCGTCTGGAGATTTAAAGTCGGTTCGTTTTCCCAAAAGACCCAACCAATATCGTGTATTGCCGCACCAAGACAAACTTCTTCTCTAGGCGTAAAATTCCCAAAATCTTGATTTCCCCAAGCTTGTGCCAGACAACCTGCAATCCAAGCATGAGTTGGTTGTGCGATCGCAATTATTCCTGTTGGTGTTTGGCGGTGGAGCATCTCTCTGCGTTCTCGCTCGATTAACTTGAGATTAAATTAACATTTTCCTGTCTGTCGCCTAGCCATAGATATAGTCAATAGCTTCTGTTTTGGAAAATGGTAGAAATTTTAAACAGAGATGGATGCAGGTGGCACGTAAAATACAAATGCGATCGGTTTTTTGACTTTTAACTTTTGACTTTTGACTTTATAAAAAAACAGCCACCTCCCAAGGGAAGCAGCTGTATTCTTCACAATTGAGGTAGACAGTAGCCTACCTCTAACAAACTTTAGTAATCGAAATCTCCGCCACCCATACCAGCGCCAGCACCAGCAGGAGCGCCATCTTTTGGTTCAGGCTTATCAACCACGATACACTCAGTTGTCAGCACCATACCAGCGATAGAAGCAGCATTTTGCAGCGCGGAACGAGTCACTTTAGCAGGGTCAACAATACCAGCGCTAAACATATCGACGTACTCGTTTTTAGCAGCGTCGAAGCCGATATTGAAATCTTTTTCCTTGACGCGCTCGGCGATGACCGCACCGTTTTGACCTGCGTTTTCAGCAATCCGCTTCAGGGGAGAAGTTAGAGCGCGAGCTACAATTGATGCACCGATTAATTCTTCACCCTTGAGGCTGCTACTTGCCCACTGTTCCAACTGAGGAGCTAAGTGAGCCAAGGTTGTACCACCACCAGGAACGATACCTTCTTCTACGGCGGCTTTGGTAGCGTTAATCGCGTCTTCCAGGCGTAGTTTGCGGTCTTTCATTTCGGTTTCAGTTGCAGCACCGACTTTGACCACAGCAACGCCACCAGCTAGTTTAGCTAAGCGCTCTTGTAGCTTTTCTCTGTCGTAGGAAGATTCGGTTTCGTCCATTTGACGGCGAATCTGTTCGCAACGAGCCTTAACAGCTTGTTCGTTACCTTCAGCGACAATTGTGGTGTTGTCTTTGGTAATGGTGATCCGGCGTGCTTTACCGAGCATGTCTAGCTTGGTGTTATCCAGCTTCAGACCAGCATCTTCAGTAATCAATTGACCACCAGTGAGGATAGCGATATCTTCCAGCATAGCCTTGCGGCGATCGCCAAACCCAGGAGCCTTGACCGCAGCTACGTTGAGTACGCCACGCAGACGGTTAACAACTAGGGTTGCTAGCGCTTCTTTTTCAATATCTTCTGCCAAAATCAGCAGCGGACGACCAGAACGTGCAACTTGCTCTAGTACGGGGACTAAATCTTGTACCAAAGCAATTTTCTTGTCGGTAATCAAAATGAAAGGTTCGTCTAGAACAGCTTCCATCCGTTCGGGATCGGTAGCGAAGTAGGGAGAGATGTAACCTTTGTCAAAGCGCATCCCTTCGGTGATTTCTAGTTCGGTTGTCATGGACTTCCCTTCTTCTAGGGAAATGACACCTTCTTTACCCACCTTATCCATCGCTTCAGCGATCATGCTGCCAACTTCTTCATCGTTACCAGCAGAAATCGAACCGACTTGAGCGATCGCTTTAGAATCCTCTACAGGACGAGCGTGTTCGGCAATCTTTTCTACTAGGAAGTTAGCCGCTTTATCGATCCCGCGCTTGAGGGAAATTGCATTTGCACCCGCAGCAACGTTACGCAAGCCTTCTTTTACAATGGCGTGAGCTAATACGGTTGCAGTGGTTGTACCATCACCCGCAGCGTCATTGGTTTTGGAAGCAGCTTGACGAATTAGAGATACACCAGTGTTTTCGACGTGATCTTCTAATTCAATTTCTTTAGCGATGGTTACGCCATCATTGACGATCTGCGGTGCGCCAAACTTTTTCTCTAGCACCACGTTACGACCCTTTGGACCCAGCGTAACGGCTACCGCTTCAGCTAGAATGTCCATACCCCGTTCTAGGGCGCGACGAGCGTTTTCGTTGTAAATAATGCGCTTTGCCATAGTTGTCTTGCGATTTTGGATTTTAGATTTTGGATTTTAGATTTTGTAAATTGGTAGTTGGTAATTGGTAGTTGTGGATCTCCCATTACCCATTACCCATTACCGATTAGCTAACAACTGCTAAAATGTCTTTCTCAGACAACAGCACGTACTCATCTGTACCTAGCTTTACGTCTGTGCCAGCGTACTTAGAGTAAAGAACTTTGTCTCCAACCTTAACTTCTAATTCTTGGCGAGAACCATCATCATTACGCTTACCAGGACCAATGGCGACGATTTCACCAACTTGGGGTTTTTCCTTAGCAGTGTCGGGCAAGTACAAACCGCCAGCGGTTTTCTCTTCTGAGGCGCTGACTTTGACAAATACGCGATCGCCTAGTGGCTTAACTGTAGAAACGCTTAAAGATACTGCTGCCATACAAATTCCTTGCCTTGTTAGCACTCTCAACTCCTGAGTGCTAATTTAGCCAAAAGATAGAGATCGTGGCAACAAATTCGATTGTACGGGTTTCCGAACTAGAGAGTCGGGGGACAAGGGGGACAAGGGGGAACTCGCTCTTCCCCACGACCGAAGGGAGTGGGGATTAGGGGGCGAAGGGGGACAAGGGGGACAAGGGGGACAAGGGGGACAAGGAGGACAAGGGGATAATGAGGAACAAGACAATTTAAAATGCAATGTGTATGCGTGTAAATTATGTAACTTACCCGTTTCATTCCCTGAAGCTGAGATTTTCTCCCTCACTCCTCAAATGACCGACAACCTGACACCCCAAGATGAAACCTGTAAACCAAAAGATGATGAAGCTTTGGCTGTTTGCGTCCAGGCTTTAGGTTTACCGCAAATTCAACGCCATGTTTTTATTTGTGCCGACCAGACTTTACCGCAGTGCTGTTCTAAGGAAGCGAGCCTAGAATCTTGGGATTACTTGAAAAAACGCCTCAAACAATTAAAACTCGATAAACCAACGAGCGATCGCCCCAGTTGTATCTTTCGCACGAAGGCTAACTGCTTGCGCGTCTGTACTAATGGTCCAATTCTCGTAGTGTATCCCGATGGGGTTTGGTATCGTCAGGCAACCCCCGAAGTTATCGAACGGATTATCCAAGAACATCTCATCGGCAACCAAATTGTGCGCGAATATGCCTTTCTCGTTCATCCTCTTCCAGAACCGACATCAGACGCGATCGCTGATGACAACTAGTGCAGCATCAGAGAAGTCAATAGAATTGGCAAAATAACTTGGCAAAATAACTAAAAAGCCATCAGTTCTTTTGCACGAGACCCCATCTCATCACAGTTTATTAAGGATAGTTACAAAGAATATTTGATTTAGCAAACAAAATTGACTGACTTTTCTCAGTACAAATTTTGGCGTTTGCTCCTACTTTAGTGGGTTTTACTGATTCTTTCAAATAAAGATAGGTATATTTTGCTATTGTATCAGGTTTTATACGACAACGCCGAAAAAAGAATATATAATGATATCGCCTAAGTTATACCAAATAGGGCGTATCATTAGGTGTCCGTACTAAGACTGAAATCTTTGCAGTTGCAGTGCAGCACTAAAGCTATAAATCTTCTTTGAAGATTAAAATGGCTTTCCGACTACAATTCAGCGAGACCGAGGTCAGTAAAATACCACCAAACCGATAAATTGCAAGAGAAACTGCTATTGAAAAGTTCGACTGACTCAATTGTGGCGAGTAAGCGCAGCATGAAGGAAACTAGCGTAAAAGAGCACAAGCGACTGCTATTAATAGATGATGACCCCAACCTCATATTACTCGTCAAGGATTACCTAGAATTCCGAGGCTATGAGGTCATCACCGCAGAAAACGGGCGAGAGGCTTTAGAAGTTCTGGAGCAGGAAATTCCAGATATGATTATCTGTGACGTGATGATGCCAGAAATGGATGGCTATCAGTTTGTCAATCAGGTAAGACAGGACGAACGCACCAGTTGGATTCCGATTCTATTTCTTTCTGCCAAGGGTCAAAGCCAAGACAAAATCAAAGGTTTAAACATCGGTGCTGATGTCTACATGGTCAAACCATTCGAGCCAGAGGAACTAGTGGCTCAAGTGGAAGCTTCTCTTAAACAAGCTTATCGCCAGAGACAACAATCAGGTGGCAACGGCGAAAACGAGACAAAAATTCAAGTTCCTTTTGACGTGCATCTGACGCAAACAGAGCTAAAAGTCGTGCAATATGTGGCGAGAGGTCTAGCTAATCGCGATATTGCCGAAGAACTGAATGTGAGTCAGCGGACAGTAGAAAGCCACGTGTCTAATATGCTTGGTAAAACGGGATTGCACAATCGTACTGAGCTAGCACGTTGGGCAATTGAAAATCAAATGGCATGACTCGACATGGAAAATTGGCGGCTGGAGACTGGGGAATTCAAGAAAAAATGTAGCGGATTATGGCAAGAATAACTATATAGTTGAATCAGCACGACTGGCTGATGCCGTATAGATTAAATCCTGCTGTCATCTGCCTCCTGCTTTCTTGAGCTAGTGTTGTCTCAGTAGTGATAAGTTTAGTTTAAGTTTCTTATTAGGCGATCGCCTAAAAGAAGGTAGCGAATACGCAATTAGCTGCCTATCATGGGTAATACCAAGCTAGTGAGGATGCGGCAGTAGTAATGTTAGACCTGAACCACTGCTACAGAGTACTTGGATTAGAGCCTGGAGCCTCCCTGGAAGAAATTAACCAGGCGTATAAGGACTTGGCTTTTATTTGGCATCCCGATCGCATCCCGAAAGAGAATCAGCGGTTGCAGCAAAAAGCGCAAGAAAAATTAAAAGAAATTAATCAAGCGCGAGAGCAATTGCGGGTAATTCAGACTCGCACGGGTAAATTTACTCCCGCGCAACCAAAACCAGAGTCTCGCAGTAGATCTAAACAGTCGCAGGCTCATTCTCAATCTCATTACTACTCAGCGTCACAATCGCGCCAGCAAAGTTATTCGCAGTCGAGCAGCAATAATTCTCAGTCATATTACGATTCAACCGCGCGATCGCGTCAGCAGGCAAGTTCGCAGTCGAACGGCAATAATTCACAATCTAGCTACAAACAACCGTCGCAATCGCACTACGACTCTACTCAGTCGCACCAGCAGTCACATTCGCAATCTAGCTATAAGCAACCGTACCAGTCAGATTACTACTCAGCTTCACAGTCGAGCTACAAGCAGCAATCACCTCCCTCAAGCTATTACTCGGGATCGCAATCGCCCCAACAGAGTAGTTCTCAGTCTTACTATTCTGCTTCTAAGTCGCCCCAGCAAGCCACTGCTTCATCTTCCCCCCATCAACCTTACCGTCCTCACTATCCCGATATGACTGGAGCCGATTTACGGGGTGCTGAGTTGAAAGAAAAAGATTTATCGGGGAGAAACTTGAGCAAAGCTAACTTAAGTAAAGCCGATCTGAGCGATTCTTTTCTACACAAAGTCAATTTACAAGAAGCAAATCTGTCTCAAGCCAACTTATTTCGCGCCAACTTATTAGGCGCAAATTTAACTTCAGCCAATTTACAGGAAGCCAATTTAATTGGTGCTGACTTGAGTGGAGCAAATTTAAGTAAAGCTAATTTAAAAGGAGCCAAAGTAGGTACAAAAGACCGAATTATGGTCAAATTAACCGGAGCAATTTTAACTGGGGCAATTATGCCTGATGGCTCAGTTCATTCCTAGAAAATTGTCTTTGATTTTTGATTGTTGTACGAGTGAGCTTAGCAAATAGATTGACAGCTTTAGCTGAAGATCTTAGTAAAAACCAGTCCTTACAGTTTTTTAACTTTTAACTTTTAACTTTTGACTTTTCATCTTGGCTGTGCTGTTTGGTCGTATAAAGGTTGGGTAGGCGATTTTTATCCGACTGGAAGTCGTGTGGGTGAATTTTTAGGTTTATACAGCCAGCGTCTCACGACTGTTGAAGGAAACACCACCTTTTACGCTATCCCTGATGCCGATACTGTAGCGCGCTGGGCAGCAGAAACACCGCCAGAATTTAAATTCTGCCTCAAGTTACCGCGAGACATTACCCATCAAGGCTTGCTAGAACCACATATTCCCGATGCTTTGAGTTTCATAGCACGAATGCAAGGTTTAGGCGATCGCTTGGGACCAATTTTTGCTCAACTCCCGCCACGATATAGTCCAGAAGCAATAGAAGACTTAACAATATTCTTAAACGCTTTGAGAGAAAAAACGTCGCTGGCTTTAGAGGTACGTCATCCAAGTTGGTTTCAAGAACCTCACGCTAGTCAACTAACAACGCTTCTGAAACAATTAGGGATAGGTAGAGTTTTACTCGATAGCCGTCCGATATACGATGCACCAGACGATCCGCAGATTCACTCCGAACGCCGCAAACCTAAGTTACCAGTAGAATTTAGTATCGCTGCACCGTTTAGCTTAGTTCGTTTTATCAGCCACCCAAAATGGGAGTTGAATCAGCTGTTTCTTGAGGAATGGGTTGATTTTATCGATCGCAATCTAAGTCAAGGAACCCAGATTTATTTCTTTATACATTGTCCCACAGAAGAGCGATCGCCGCACAATGCTCGGTCGTTTCACCAGTTATTGACACAAAAAGGGGTTGTGGTTCCGCCGCTTCCCTGGAACGATTTGCAGCCATTTCCTCAGCAACTCAGCTTGTTCTAGATTGACTTTCATCCGTCAGAAAGAGTGCGATTGGATTTGTTTGTCATTAATGTAGAGATAAGTCATATTAAGTTCGTTGCAATAACCAGAGTATTGCAAGGGTGGGTTTACCAGAATTCATTCTGACGGTATTTACGAGCGATTAACCGAACACGATATCAGAGATTTTTCTTAGATTGGATAAAGTTTTGATTGTGTTTCACGCATTAGCCGAAGGCGAAGCGTTAGATGCACAGGCGCAAAGAAGAAAGCAAAAACAATTCTTTTACTACAGTTCAGTTTTAGTAGCTCAATTTAGTAAGTGGGAGAAACAACAGTGACTTTAAGTAATGAAGAAAAACAAAAAATCATGAACGATCTAGCTCAAGGTAAGCCAGGATTGGTTCATGAGGAAAAAACTCCTAATCTCGACCAGTATGACTCTAGTTTCGATGCTAAAGACTACGAGAATTTTGAGGATTTTGCTCAGCGTCCTGTAGATGAGACAGGTACGTCAACTTATCCACAAAGAAATATAGTCGAGCAAATTAGGACGCAAATTCGCTCCGAATTTGAGGAAGCAAAAACTACTGGACAGTTGCGATCGAGTAGGATTCGCGAAATCGTTCAATCTGCTATATATGATGTTCGTACGGAGATAAAAGCAGGTACTAGCGATATTCGTCAAATTTTCAGAGATACCATTTCAGCAGTTAGCGATAACTTTAAGGATAAGGGTAGCGAGATCAAAGAGGAAATCACTGCTGCGGTTGAAGGATTTATTGAAGGTTACAGTAGTGGCAAACGGCAAACTATTGTCAAAGATCAGGCAGAAGTTCACCAATTACAATCCAGAATTGACACTCAAGAAGAGGAACTACAACAAGAGATCGATCGCCTCTTGGTTGATGTAGAAGAAGTTGGTAAAGAATCAGATTCTAGTTTGAAAGATTCGATCCAATCCGCCATTAATGCCTTTAAAAATAGCGAAGAATTCGCTTTAATGAAGAAGCGTTACGCTCAACTCCAAGCACAATTGGCGATCGTTCGCGCCAATCTAGCCGCCCGCTATGGCGGACGCTACGAGGAAATAAAAGAAAGAATAGATGAGGCTACGCACTGGTACAGCCGCACCCGTAACAAAGCTGATGTCGGAGAATCAGTAGAAGGGCGATCGCTTGAAGATAGACTTAAAGAAGTAGGAGAAGCGATCGCGAAAGGAGAGCATCAACTACGCAAGATTCTGCACGATCTGCTCAAAGTTGCAAGTGATTTGCTCAAAGATAAAGAACCACCTGCTAGTAAATAAATTGGGTAAAGTAGGGGCGCACAGCCGTGCGCCCCTACCCCCATCAACCAGCAGCCTGCAATTCCAAAGATGGATAATCTGTATAACCCCTCTTGTCTCCGCCATAAAAGCTAGAGCGATCGTAGGGGTTTAATTGTGCGTTGAGAGCAAAACGCTGCGGTAAGTCGGGGTTGGAAATAAACAGTCTACCGTAAGCAACTAAGTCCGCATCTCCAGAGGCTAATACTGCATTTCCCGATTCGCGATCGTAGCCGCCAGCACTGATGAGAGTCCCTTTGTAGATCGGACGGAAGTATTTTGATGACAATTCTGAAGTAGGATTTTCTACTGTCTCGTTACCAGCAACTCTCGGCTCTACCAAATGTAGATAAGCTAATTCAAATTGGTTGAGCGCATCAACTACATAGGTAAACAATGCTTTGAGATCGGAGTCGTAGACGCTGCCAAAAGTGCCACTGGGTGAAAGTCTGACTCCCACTCTATCTGCGCCCCAAACACTAACGACTGCTTCAGTCACTTCCATTAGCAAGCGGGCGCGATTTTCAATCGAGCCACCATATTCATCTGTACGGTGATTGGAGCCATCGTGGAGAAATTGATCGAGCAGATAGCCGTTGGCGCTGTGAATTTCTACGCCATCAAACCCAGCCGCCAACGCATTTTTTGCCCCTTGGCGATATTGTTCTACAATTCCTGGAATTTCTGCTGTTTCTAGGGCGCGGGGTGTAACGTAAGGCTTTTCTCCTTCGTAAGTAGCTGCCATACCTTCTGATGGCGCGATCGCGCTAGGTGCAACGGGCAATGCTCCATCGACTTGCAAATCGGGGTGAGATATTCGCCCGACGTGCCATAGCTGGAGAAAAATTTTGCCACCGCGATCGTGTACGGCTTTCGTCACTAGCCGCCAGCCTTCTACCTGTTCTTGGGAGTGAATACCAGGGGTAAACGGATAACCTAAGCCTTGTGGCGACACCTGAGTCGCTTCTGTAATAATCAGTCCTGCCGAGACTCTTTGGGCGTAATATTCTGCATTCAATTCTCTCGGCACGTTACCCTCTCCCGCACGGTTGCGCGTTAAGGGAGCCATCACCATTCGGTTAGGTAATTCGTAACGACCGAGCCGAACGGGTGAGAATAGATCGATGTTGGTATTCATAGGCTTTACTAGGGTAAATGGATAAAAAGTGTATGAAATAATGTGGACTGTAGAAGCGCGAAATTTCACGCCTCTACAGATGTAATGTCTAAGCAGCTTGTCGATCTGCTGCTGGCTCTAACAAAGCATTCAATCTTTGCGCGATCGCTTTTGCCCCAACAACACCAACAACTCGATCTACAACTACGCCATTTTGGAAAAATAACAGCGTCGGAATTGCCTGCACCTGATATCGAGAAGCAATTTCTCCGTACTCGTCAATATTCAGCTTGCCTACTGTGGCGCGTCCGGCAAAATTGGCAGCAATCTCTTCCACGATTGGGTTAACTACCCTACAGGGTCCGCACCAGGCTGCCCAAACATCTACTAGCACTGGTGTTTTACTCTCAATGACCTCTGTTTGAAAATTCTCGGCAGTGAGAGTCAACGGCTTGACACGATCTGTCATACCTACAAGTCTCCTTCTTCATCAAAACCGGATTAGCACAAGCAAAAGGTAACTACCAACTACCTATTACCGATCGCCAACCGTAGGTTAAAATTTAAGTAGTTAAACAACCACTTGCTATTATGTTAGACAAGATAAATTAAAAAGTCAAGTAGCTATTTAACTATTTGACAAGTAGCGCGATCGCGGACGAACGATGATGACACACAATAATCTAGACCAGCCCAAGTCCCTACCTGTAGCTGAAGTAGACGATAGCTGTCGTCGGGCAAAAATCTTTGCAGCCCTTGCCGACCCCACCAGATTGAAAATTGTCGAGTTACTCGCCCATGCTGGAGAATTGAGCGGTACGGAGATTGCGCAAAAATTAAGTATTAGCCTTGCCCTCTTCTGCCACCACTCTAAAACTCTAGCGGAAGCAGGGTTGCTCGATATTCGCAAGGAAGGGCAGACAAAATATAACTCTTTGAATTGGGAGTTACTCAATGCTTGCCTGCAAAGCTTGATGAGAGGGAGCGCACGAGCAGGGAGCAGTGACCAGTGACCAGTGACCAGTGACCAGTGACCAGTCAACAATCCACTACAACCTACACCCTACACCCCTTCTTCACGCACCACGCACCACGCACCACCCAACTACCAACTACCAACTACCAATTACCACTCTCTCCTTGATAAAACTCCAAATATCTGCATAAAACTTCAAGCTAATTAACTTTAATTTAGCTAATTCTTACGAGAAACTACAATTTTCATTCTTACGATTAAAGACAAGATAAGGTCGGATTAAAGACGGGATAATTCTCTACAACATTATCCATTGTCTACTCACGATCGTGCGGCTTCTCATAAAAGAATCCGCGTAGGAGGTTGTATGAATGAAAATGTCAGAGCGAGTACGCGCAATGTTGCAATTGTCGGTCCTTATTTGAGCGGAAAAACAACTTTGCTCGAAAGTTTGTTATCGGTCACAGGAGCTATTACTCGTAAAGGTAGCGTCCGCGACGGTAACACCGTAGGAGACAGTGCAGCGGAAGCGCGCGATCGCCAAATGAGTGTAGAAGTGAGCGCCGCTAGTACCGAGTATGAAGGTGTCCGCTTCACATTTGTTGACTGTCCGGGTTCAGTCGAATTTGCTCAAGAGACATATAACGCTCTCATGGGCGTAGATGCAGCAGTTGTTGTTTGCGAGCCAGCAAATGATAACAATGAAAACGGTTTGCGTCAGAAGGTACTTACCCTCGCTCCCTTATTTAAATTTCTTGACGATTGGGAAATTCCCCATCTCGTATTTATTAACAAAATGGATCGGGTTAGCAACAATTTCATGGATATGTTGCACGCCCTTAAAGCTGTTTCCAAGCGTCCGCTCGTACCGCATCAATATCCCATTATTCAAGACGAACAGCTAACTGGATTTATCGATCTAGTCAGCGAACAAGCATATCAATACCACTCTGGCGCACCAGCCGATCCAATTCCATTGCCAGCATCTTTAAAGGCACAGGAACAGGCAGCTAGAGCGGAAATGTTGGAAGAATTAGCCAACTTTGACGACCATTTATTGGAAGAACTTTTAGAAGAGATCGAGCCGCCTCAAGAAGAAATTCTGCAAGACTTGAAATTAGAATTAGGGGCAGATTTAGTCGTTCCAGTATTTTGTGGAGTTGCAGACCGAGATTTTGGAGTTAGACCGCTTTTAGAAGCACTGTTACGAGAAGCACCTGAACCACAAGACACTGCTCAACGACGAGGGCTTGGCGCTACTGCTGAAACTCCCATAGCCCAAGTATTGAAAACCTATTACACGCCCCAAGGAGGCAAACTTTCCCTAGTACGGGTATGGCAGGGTAAGTTAACCGATGGCATCGTATTGAATGGTACTCGCGCTGGCGGGATTTATCGGCTACTAGGACAACAACAAAACTCGATAAATGAAGCTGAAGCTGGTGAAATTGTTGCCCTCAGCCGCTTGGATGGCGTAAAAACTGGCGACACCATCTCAGCCAACGGACAAGCCACAGAGCTACCTAAAGCAGATATACTCAGACCAGTTTATGCCTTGGCGATCGCCCCGGAAAAACGCAACGACGAAGTCAAATTGAGTGCAGCGTTGACTAAGCTGTTAGAAGAAGACCCATCTTTAATGTGGGAACAGCACGGCGATACCCACGAAGTGATCCTGTGGGGACAAGGCGAAATTCACTTGCAAGTAGCCCTCGATCGCCTGCGTCGGAAGTATAACTTACCAATGGGGACTCATCTACCACAAGTACCCTATAAAGAAACCATTCGCAAGCCTGCTGCTTCAGTTCACGGGCGCTACAAGCACCAGTCAGGAGGACACGGGCAGTTTGGCGATGTTTACCTAGATATTAAACCGCTTGGACGCGGAGAAGGCTTTAATTTTAGCGAAAAGATTGTAGGTGGCGTTGTCCCGAAGCAATATATTCCTGGCGTTGAAGTTGGTGTGAAGGAATTTTTGGTACACGGTCCTTTAGGTTTTCCCGTAGTTGATGTTGCCGTCACCTTGACCAACGGCTCTTATCATACAGTTGATAGCTCCGAGCAAGCATTTAAACAAGCGGCACGGCTAGCTATGCAAACGGGAATGACTCAGTGCGAACCGACGCTATTAGAACCGATCGCCTCAATTGAAGTCAATACGCCCAGCGAATTCACCTCCAAGGTGATGCAACTGGTGAGCGGGCGACGGGGACAAATTCTCGGCTATGAAGGAAGATCTGATTGGTCTGGTTGGGACAAGCTGATTGCTTACTTACCTCAAGCCGAGATGCAGAACTTCATTGTCGAGTTGCGATCGCTAACTCTAGGTGTTGGTTCCTTCCAGTGGCAATACCATCACTTGCAAGAAGTTCCTGACAAGTTAGCAGAGCGAGTTTTGGCAACTGGCAGTAACGGTAACGGCAACCGTTGATGCATCAGGCTTGATTACCTTTGCTGAAAAGATCTGTCGTTTTCGATTAGATAAATTACACGATCTGTAGGGGCGCACAGCTGTGCGCCCCTACAAATATGCTCTTGTCTGCGAACAGCTTAGAATTGAGGATACCAGACAGAACAGCGCTCAACTTTTTTCTATGATGAATTCACAAACTTGGTTTATTGTCAAGCTAGCGGACGGTCATTGTCAAATTGTTTCTGACGAGCAAGTGAATATAGAGCCAGATGCAGAAGCAAAAGAACGTTGGGGACCGTTCCCATCTCAAGCAGAAGCGATCGCCCGTCGCGTTGGACTCATCCGTGCCGGAAAATGCCAGCCTATGTAAAGTGTGGGGAACACTTTCTCCCTACCTTGTAGCAGAGTTCCCCTTAGCTGCAATTTGCTTCTTTAATATGTCTAGTGCCTTAGCATATTGCGGGTCTGATGGCGTACCAACTTTGTCGCGATTTTGTAGAAATAACGCCTGTTTTTCTTTATCCGTCAGCGATACTACTACATTAGGAGCAATCCCAGACTTATTGATGTCGCGCCCGTTGGGGGTAAAGTACTTCGCTATAGTCACAGCTAAGCCAGAACCATCTCCCAAGCTGCGTACCGACTGTACCAACCCTTTACCAAAAGTTTTTTCTCCAACTAAAACCGCGCGTTTGTTATCCTGTAGCGCCCCAGAAAGAATTTCACTGGCGCTTGCCGAACCGTCATTTACTAGTACGACTAGGGGTTTATTAGTTAATGGATGGTGGTTAGACCTTTCAATGTCTTGCTTCCCTTGTCGGTTCTTAGTGGAAACAATAACCCCGTCTTCCAGCCACATTTGAGCAATTTCTATGCTGGACAATAACAACCCACCAGGATTGTTACGTAAATCCAAAATATAACCGGATACCTGTTTCTTTTCTAAATTTTTAATTGCATCGCGCATTTCCGTGGCAGCATTGGCACTGAACTGATTTAAGCGAATGTACCCTATACCACCTGTTGGGCTATTCTGGTAGCTGTAACGCACTGGATGAATTTCAATTCGCGCCCGTTTTATCCGAAAATCCTTCTGCTGTCCGTTGCGCAAAATCGTGATTTGTACTTCTGTACCTGGTTGTCCCCGAATCAGCGACACTGCTTGATTCACATCCATTCCCTTAGTGCTTTTACCATCAATTTTGACGATTGTATCCTTAGCAAGAATTCCGGCACTGAAAGCGGGTGTATCTTCAATTGGGGCAATTACAGTTAATTGCTTTGTTTTCTCATCTTGGGCGATTTGAATGCCAATTCCCGTTAGTTCTCCAGAAGTATCTACCTGCATATTCTTGAATTCTTCTGGATCCATAAATCGGGTATATGGATCTTTGAGCTTTTCTAGCATTTGTCGGACTGCTTTGTATGCATCCTCTCGATTGGCATAAGAGCGGCTCAAGTACTCTTTGCGTACAGCTTGCCAATTGACCTTGTTGAAAGTCCCGTCTACATACTGCCGATCGATTATTTGCCAAACTTCATCGACTAATTCTTTCGGACTTTCACGAAAGAAAGCTTGAGTTTGAGAGCGATCGCTAAAACTGGCAACTGCGGCAGTCGAGAGCATCACTGCTGTTGCACCCAAGAAAATTCCACGCTTATTCATGATCGTATTGACACTGCACAGCCGGAGAACAAAGCAAACCAAGTAAGCCCAATTTAACACAGGGCGCTCAGACAGTGACCAGTTTTGACAGTGACCAGTGACCGCAGCAGACAAACCTTGGTCACTGGTCACTGCTTACGGATCGACCCAGCGATCGTCTGCCTTAATTAAGTTAATCAATTCTTCCACTCCTCGATCTTCAGGAACGCGCTTGATTTCTTCTCGACCGCGATAGAGAGAAATGTAACCAGGTTGCTTCCCTACATAGCCGTAGTCCGCATCCGCCATTTCCCCTGGACCATTGACTATACAACCCATAACGGCGATATCTAAACCTGTTAGGTGCTTTGTTGCCTCTCTAACTTTATGCAACACTTCCTCTAAATTAAACAGAGTGCGTCCGCAAGAAGGACAAGCAACGTACTCTACCATTGTTTTCCGCAAACCTAAAGATTGCAGAATGCTGTAACAAACGGGAATTTCTTTTTCTGGCGCTTCTGTCAGCGATACGCGGATGGTATCGCCAATCCCTTCAGCTAACAGTGTCCCAATCCCAGCTGTAGATTTGATTCGACCGTATTCGCCATCTCCAGCTTCCGTCACGCCTAGATGCAAGGGATAGTCCATGCCTAGCTCATTCATCCGCTTAACCATCAAGCGATTGGCAGCGATCATCACGGGCACTCGCGATGCTTTAAGAGAAATCACTAAGTTACGAAAGTCCAGCGATTCGCAAATCCGAATGAATTCCAGGGCTGATTCTACCATTCCTTCTGGGGTGTCGCCGTAGGTAAACAGCATTCTTTCTGCCAGGGAGCCGTGATTCACGCCAATCCGCATGGCTTTACCCTGGTCGCGCAAGCAGACTACCAGTGGTTCCAAAGTTTGGCGAATCTTGTCGCCAATTTCCTCGAATTCTGTTTGACTGTAATCAGTGCGATTGGATTTAGGTTTTTCAAATACGTACAAGCCAGGATTGATCCGCACTTTATCGATGTGCTTGGCAACTTCCAAGGCAATTTTCATCCCATTATGATGCACGTCAGCCACGATTGGAACTGGTTGGTATGAGGCATACAACTTTTGTTTGATTTCTGCTAAGGCTTGAGCGTGTGCCATACTTGGTACGGTGACGCGGACTATTTCGCAGCCAATTTCATGTAGGCGACGAATAGCAGCAACGGAACCATCTATGTCCAGGGTGTCTTCGTTGATCATGGATTGCACCACCACTGGATGACTACCACCAATCGTGACGTTTCCTACCTGAATCGGACGAGTCTGGCGGCGATGAATAGTAGTATCAGTGGAAAGTTCGCCAGAAGAAGATTTTACTGTAGCTGGGTTGGGGAGAGTCTGCATAACCTATTGGCTGAATTTTTGTAGCGAGATTATCAGATGAGTCTATCTGTCTCTCAGATTGCCACAAATTAGGGGCAGGGGGCTAGTTATCAGTTATTAGTTGTTTGTGAAGAGCGGTGATAAGTAGTTGTTGATTATTGGTTATTGGTCACTGGTCACTGGTCACTGCTTCTTGCTCCCTGAGTTAATAGCTGCTTCAAAGCTAGCCAGATAAACAGGGGCATGGTGGTAGTATATCTTTTCCAGAGTCTACGTGGTTCTTGAATTAATCTGTAAAACCACTCCAAACCAAAGTTTCTCATCCACAAGGGAGCGCGTTTGTGAATTCCTGCATACACTGGAAATACTCCGCCTACACCAATCATAACGGCATGAATTTTGTCTTTATGTCGATCCATCCAGTATTCTTGCTTCGGACATCCCAGAGCCAAAAATACAATGCCAGCTCCACTATCATGAATTTTTTGAATAACTGCTGCATCTTCTGCTCTCGTGAGCGGACGGAATGGTAGTGGCTCCATTCCAGCAATTTCTAAAGCGCGAAAGTCACGCTCTAAGTGCTTTCGCATCTGTTTTAATATGGAAGCTTCCGAACCAAGAAAAAAAACTTTTATCTGACGCTGCGAAGCCTGTTGGCAAATAGATAACATAATATCTAGCCCAGCAACGCGATTTTGATGTTGCGCTCCCATTAGTTTCATCATCCATACTAAGGGCATACCATCAGGAGTAATTAAATCTGCACGATTTAACACTGCATGAAATTCTGGATGCCAGTAGGCTTCTGCCAGCATATGGACGTTTGCCACGCATACAAATCGGCTAGCACGACTGCTAGCCCACTCCAACATCATTTCTATTTGGCGATCGAAAGGTGCTATCGTGATTGGTGAGCCAATCACACAAATTCTAATTTGAGGAATTTCAGCCGGAATAACTTCTAACTCCGATTTATTGACTGGAGTATGAAACGATTGAGTGATGGCTAGACCGGGAAAATCCGATGCTATTGGTTGGATTAACTCCACTGCTTCTACTTTATTTGTTGTATCGAATCTCATTTCCCTGAACTCTTCACTTGAGTCATTACCATGAATGACAGTATAGTTTGAAAGTAATTTATAGCATTGCTAATCATTGATTATTTGCGTTTTTAACGATAAAAAAAAGATTTCAAATCCATCAAAACTATAGTTTTTACTAGAAAAGATTTGGGAAAATATTGATTTTCTTTCCCCTATTTTGATAACTCATGATTTATTTGATTAAATTCAATTTGCATGTTAAATGAGTCATAGAAGTGATGAAAAAAATATAATGATTACCGATTAAATAATAATCAACAGAAATAATAGCACCTATAGATTTGAGAAATTGCTACACGTCTTCTCAAAGTACGGTGGGATTGATGAGAACTGCCTTGAACATTATTTATATGTCTAAATTTATACCAAAATTTACTGACAAGCAATAATAGTTTAGCAACTTCATTAAAAAATAATAATTGCTCAGTCATGGTATGATTAGTACCCAGCTATAGTAGCAGATTTGCTTCTATTTAATAGCTCGTAGATTGCTCGATCGCAAAACTCTGAAGATACAGAATTATGATAGCCGTCTCAAGCGATTGGTTTGCCATTGCAGACCGACAAGAATAGCCATAAAGAGCATATAACCAGGTTCTTCTATTTGAGTGAAAATTAATCCAAAAACAAATATAGTTAGGAGAAAAAACCGAGAAAGATCGTCCGAACACAGCCTGCACCAAACAAGAAATGCAAGATAAAAATAAGCTCCTAACCCTAGCAGACCCAAATCTCCCCAAATTCCTGCCCAACCAAAAAACGGCGAAAACATGCTAGATTTATCGCCAAACCAGCTTGCTCCTACCACACTCCATACGGCTTCGCTCACGGAAAGTTGAGTTGCTCCTAAAGGGGAGAGCAGATCCCAATAATCACGCAGCATCCACCCCCCTAAACGTCCGATCGTGTGACCGGGACCAAGCCCCAATAAAGGGTTGAGCGGAGAATGATAGAAAGAAGGAATAATTGAGAATCCTACTAGTTTAAGCTTCATCCCCTCTAAAGTCATATCGACGCTCCAAGCGAGAAACCCATTATTTGCCAACCAAACTGCGATAAATACAGCTAAAATTGCTCCAATCGAGTATTTTACAAATTCTGTAATATCTTTTAATTTAGTGCAAAAAAGAAGTACGAGAGCAACTAAAAATACTGCTAGAACTTGTTTGGCATCTGATACTAATACGTGAACGATAGTAGCAATAAATACAGATGCTCGCAGCCAAAGTGGACGTTCTTTAGCAATACATAAATAGTACGTACCAAATGTTAATGAAACTGAAGCACCAACAACATGACCAGAACCTTGGTTTAAAAACACTCCTTTAATATTGTCTTCTAAACCTTCCTGAAGATGTAAGTTGAGAACAAAGCGCTGGAGCAAAGCAAGCAGGAGACTGATAAAGCCAAAACGCACTAACCAACAGTGCAGTTTTTCCGTGCTAGTTAAAGACATGGGAATGCAGGCGATCGCTACTATAAGTAAGAACGGCTCGGTCAGCATTAAATAATTGAGAACTACATTAATTAATCCAGCATTATTGAGTAGTCCACTAGCACATATTAAGATGAAAAATATTAATAAACCTAAGAGAATTTCTTGGACGATGGTAAGCTGACGCTGGCTTTTAGAGCGAGCTTTGACAAGAGCAATACCACAGGCAAGTGGAACTGTAGCAAAGTGTAAAAAATTAATTGCTGCGGGTACTCCTAATGCCTCGATGATACGGGCAAAATAAGCAGTAGCAAATGCCAATAGTACAATTGTGGAACTTTTAATTAATCCCTTGCGTTGTTGCTGACACGCCGCCTCTACTTTCATCGATCGACCTCTAGATACAAGCACCAGAGCGCGCTGTATACTGCTACATGTAAGTTAGACATGAGGAGCTAAGGTATAAATTTCCATCATGCGACGATAGTTTTCCTCCGCAGTATACTTAGTCTCAAATTCAGCCCTAGCTGCTTGGCGCATCTGCATCAGTTCTTCTGGATGTGATAAAGCCCACTCTACTTGCTCTACGAGGTCTTGGGTGTTACCTGGAAGAAAATGAAGTCCGGTTTGCCCAGGCGTAACTAACTCGGCGATCGCACCAATTGCTGAAGCTACTACAGGAGTTCCCTTGGCAAAAGCCTCGATCGCAACTCTGCCAAAAGTCTCGTACCATTCAGAAGGAAAAATCAACAAAGCAGCTTCTCCCATTAACTCGTAAACCTCTTCCAACGGTCTGCGTCCTAGCCACTCCACTCCTGGTACGCGCTTTGTTGCCTCAATAACTTGAGGTGCTAACGGTCCATCGCCAACAATTTTCAAAGGGATTTTTCCGCCCAATTGTTCCCAAGCAGCTAGTAGCGTCCCTAAACCTTTTTCTGGCGAAAGCCGCCCGACAAAAATAGCGTATCCACCACGTCCTGTTCCTGGTGCGGGAGCGGGATGTAGAAAATTAGTTTTAAATTGAATTTTTTTCTCCGGTAAGCCACCTTGAACGAATTTCTGCAAAGCAAAATGGCTATACGCTACGAATACATTTACTGTTTTTGTCCAAGTACACATCATCGAGTGCAAGTTCACCATTGCCGCTACAACTCCACTCGCAGTTTGACTATCTCGGTAGCAACCGCGAACGATGCCAGGTATAGCACCGCATTTTCCCAAACAGTCTTCGCAAATCTTGCCATCGCGAAAAAACAGAGCATTGGGGCATAAGAGACGATAATTGTGCAAAGTTTGGACGACTGGTACACCTTCATCTTTCATGGCGTGATACGCGGCTGGAGAAATC
This sequence comes from Chroococcidiopsis cubana SAG 39.79, assembly GCF_003991895.1. NCBI lineage: Bacteria > Bacillati > Cyanobacteriota > Cyanophyceae > Chroococcidiopsidales > Chroococcidiopsidaceae > Chroococcidiopsis > Chroococcidiopsis cubana. The sequence continues at coordinate 3,362 of NZ_RSCK01000030.1, read as the reverse complement.
AGAGGAAAAGTGTTGTGGAAATGAGCAACCTCTGGTCGTTCCTGGCGGACGATCGCCCGTAGGTCGCGGTATACATCGTTATTCCAGATTGTTTTTTTCGCCAGAGTTAGAGGATTCATCCCCTCAACGCGATCGTTGTGAATCGTGTAGCGATGTACTTGATGACCGCGTGTTTCTAAAAGAGCCGATTCGGTAGCAAAGATTTGTTCTTCACCACCTGGTTGTTGGTAATAGTTATGAACTGTGAGAATACGCATGGGGAATTGTTTGTCGATTGAGAATGTTGTCGTAGCACTGAACTAATTGCTGACCCTTATTTGCCCAGTTGAACAGCTCGTTTGCCCTCTTCTGTCCTGCCTTGCCCAATTCGGCACTCAGTTCAGCATCGTTTGCCAGACGAGACATAGCATCAGCAATACCTGCAACAGCTTGCTGAGGTTCGATTGCGGGGATTTTAAAACCTGTTGCCTCGGTGACCTGAACCGCTGGTCCACCTAAATCGAGACAGACAACCGGACGACCTGCTGCCATTGCTTCTAAGCAGACAAATCCTCCAGATTCGTGCAAACTAGGATGAATCAATGCTCGTGCATCTGCCATCATTTGCCAGATGCGATCGCGGGACATCTCAGGGCAGAACATGACTTGAGAGATAATCCCTAACTCTTGGGCGAGAATTTGCAGCCGTTTTCGTTCGGGTCCGTCTCCCACAATCCAATATTCGGCATCAGAGGGTAAATCTGCTTGAGCAAAGGCACGTAGTCCCAGGTGAAACCCCTTCCAATGCAACAATCTACCAATAGAAATAAACCGAACTGGGCGATCGCTAGAAATATAACTCTGACTCAGACGGGCGATCTCTTCTGGGAGTAAAGCGACTTGGGAAAGGACTTTGACGTTTTTCGCTCCCATTTGAGAGAGTTGTCGCGCCGTATCCTCAGTAGTTGCCCAAGCTAAGACAGAGCGTCTGGCTGTCAAACGAGCAAACGGATCGAGTTCTCCTAAACGACGAGAGAAGTCACGCAGTATTTCGTAGACCTTACCTTTCCAGCTAAAATCTTGCCAAAAAGCCTTTGGTGCAGTTTCGCCGCCGCCCACAGGACCCCAAATGAAGGGAACTGGTATCAGAGAGAGGAAACTAGGACTAGAGTACTTAACAAAAGTAACGTGCTGAATTAAGTCGAAGCCAATTTGACGATGCAGTTGACGGGCAACAAAATAAGCTTGAATCTGCCAGAGATAGTAGTGGATTTGGAAAGCTCCATTGCCCCACTTCCAACCGCCACCCCAGATTGGTAAGGTGAAATAGATAAAATGCAGGTTGGAGACTGGATGACGGACTAACTCTGCTTCAATTGCCTCGCGACCGTCATCAGGTCGAGTTAGTACCCAAACTTGATGATATTTGGCAACCTCTCGAACTGTGTTCCAGCCTACCCCTAGTTCAGTTCCTCGACCTGGTTCGCAGGCATAGGCAGACAATAGAATCTTCATCGACACAGTACCTCTTGGCGGACTAACCCAGTGGTAGAGAAATCTAAATATTGCTGAGCGATTTTCAAATACTGAAAGTCTCGCGCCCGTTTACGCGCCTGGTTTTGATAATGCTGCTTGAGGCTGGAGTTGCTGAGGATTTGCAAAATTCCTGTTGCCAGTGCTTCTGAATCTCCAGCAGCTACCATCATTCCGTGCTTCCCATATTCGATCAGATCCTTCGATCCGCCCGGGGCATCGTTGACGACAACAGCCGCACCGCAAGCCATTGCTTCTTGTAAAGCGATCGGACATCCTTCCCAAGCGGATGCGAGTACGAATACGTCACAGGCAGACATGTATCTGTAAGGGTTGCGGTCGTATCCCGGCATCGCTACGCAATCTTCAATTTGGAGTTCGTAGCACAGGTTTTCTAGTTGCGATCGCAAGGGTCCTTCACCCAAAATCAACAATCTGGCAGGCTGAATCTTGACAACGCGGGCAAAAGCACGCAGCAATACATCGAGTTGTTTTTGCTTGGCTAGACGAGCTACCGTAACGATGGTTGGTGTTTCAGAGTCTAGAAACCAGGGGTGATCGGTTGGTTTTTTCGCTAGTTGTTGCACGCGATCGAGGTCAATGGGGTTGAAAATGACCCGCATCGGAATACGCGGTGGCACTTTAATTGTTTCAACTAAGTCGGCGATCGTATCTTGAGAAACGGCAATTAAGCCATCACCATAGGGATACGTGTACCGCATTAGCATCGGCAGAGATTGCAGGTGCAGTTTATCTTGATGCTCGATGCCTGTTTCTAAGCTAATAATATTGTGTTCGCCAATAATAATTTGGCTATCAATTCCTGATAGATACCTTGCCCAAATTGCCGTGATATTAAAATACCAAGGCATTGGAAAGATAACATCTGGTTTACTTTGTTTGAGATAGCGAACAGTTGGGAGTAGAGAAAAAGCCGTGCGTTGAGTATTGAGAGTAACTATATTAATGTTTGGATATTGCTCTTTTTCTGCTTGAGTTGCCTTTAAAACCACAAACTCACAATTGATTCCTAATTCCTGAAAGCCGCGCGAGAGGGCAGTTCCTAAGCTAGTGAACGCACCACCTCCAATATCATGCGTCAGGATAGCAACTTTTTTCATAGTCATAAATTTCAATTATTTAAAACTAGGTTTGTCACCTGAACTAGGCATTTTGATGCTGCTTCTGGGGTATATTGACACATGATTTGTTGCGATTTTTTACCCATGTCTGCGATCGCCGTCGGGCGATTGATAAACTGACACATGAGTTCGGCTAGTTTTTCCGGCTGATTGGGGTCAAATACATAGCCATTCTCACCATGCACTATAAGTTCTGACGTTCCCGCACCTGTAGAACATAAAATTGGTTTACCCATCAGCATTGCTTCTAGTACCACCACACCCCAAGTATCTTCTAGCGTTGGTAGTACGAAGACATCAGCATTGTGAAAATAAGCACTGATGAGGTTGTAATCTACTCTGCCTACCCACTGGATGCAGTCAGTCAGATGATTCTCTTGAGCGAATTTTTCTAGTTCTTCTTGTTGCGATCCATTGCCTATAACTTGTAATGTGTATTCTCGATAACCTTGTTGCTGAAGAATCTGGCAGGCTTCTAGCAATATCTGTAATCCTTTTCTGGGAATAATATGTCCGACGAAAAGAAAAACTGGTCGCTGGATTTGAGAATTATTTAACTCAAGATTTTCCTGAATTGCTAAAGTTTTGGTGTCGGGAATTTCGTAAGGCTGAACGAAAACGCGGCTGTCTTTAGGCGGTTTCTATCAAACAGAATACCAGTTGAGCTAAGATGCAATTATGCGCTCAACCTTGTAGGAGCAAAGCCTT
>NZ_RSCK01000029.1:37734-71128 GCF_003991895.1 Chroococcidiopsis cubana SAG 39.79 | reverse complement strand
TCTAAACAGCCTTCCAGCTCACGTCAGCACTACAAATTAGACTCTTATAGGGGGATTACGGCAAGCTCATTTCAACCCAATTTCTTAAGCTATAAAGCTGACCGAGAACTTGTTGAATCTTACTTTGGATGTTAGTCATGATAAACCAAGTGTTTGAAGAATCGGGTTTGGAGTCAGATTTAGTAATTTCAAAATACCGCAGCTCGCGGCGTTTACCAAAGATGATTTCTCGGATATAACGAGTTTCAGAACTCCGATGAGAAAGCTTCTGTTCGTAGGCATACCAACGGTTGTAGCGAACTCTCTGGTGGGGAGATAGCCACACGACATGATTACTACGTATGGCGACAATAAATGGCAATTTTTGCTCAACTAATAGCCCCACTACATCTCCGCTTTCGCCATACAATCTATCTGCCAACACCAATGAAATGTTAAAACCAAAATCCAACAGTTCTCGTAAAATTTCCACTGCTAGTTGCGGTTTTGTTTTGTACAAGTCTTTTTCTTTTAGTTGCGAACGAGGTTTAAAAACTTTAAACAGCAGTGGATAGGTAATGTTATCAACTACTGCGTAAGCATTGACGGAAACAATACCATTGCCAGTTCTACCTAAATTCCCTATATATTGTTTGGCTACATAGTCAGTACTTTTTCCCTTTTTCTCATCTCCTGTTTCATCTATACATACTGTAATTGGCTGGTCTCCTATCGTCACTTTAGTTAACCATAATCGCATCTCTCTCAATTCTTTCACATCCCAGATTGCATCTCGTAACAAATGATGCAATCCTTGCCCATCCTTCAAACCTACTGTTCTGGCAATCTCTGGTAAAGATTTCCGTGGTAGTTCGCTCATCATCCCGATGTGCAGAAACTTAAAGTATTCAAAATTTCTCACATCACCGAATAGGTTTTGGTATGTTTGACAATACTTATCCACAAATTCTACTGTTGCTCGTGACTGGCGCGGTTCAACCATACTCTCTGTCTATAATTCAGCTTTTCTCTCTTGCTTTTCTTCTTTCTATAGTAACAAAAGAGGGGTAAGAAGCGTCATCTGTTGCTTGAGGAGGAAAAAGTAGCGTAATAATTATCTTTATCCATAAATTTTTACGCTCCCACTCATGCTTATTGACAAATAGTTTTGAAAAACGTTGTCCTTCTCCAAAAATAGAGGCGATCGCATGGGAGCTGTTTGGGATTTTGTTCGCTATTACAATGCTTCGCTACGTACTTGACCATTACTATTCATGACTACCAAGTTGACAATACTAGTTGAGCTAACACTAAGTAGTGCGCTTGGTTATCAATGTTTGCTATAAAGCACTCTCATTCGTAATATTTCTTTCAGACATTCCTGAGAAATAATAAACACTATGTTGACTTTAAGTAATTACAGCGCAGCCTTGACGAGTAAGAGCAAAAGCAAAATTGTAATTTACTCGATTGATTACAATGAAGGATTACTAAGGGAGCTACCCTATCACCGTTATTTTGAAGAACGAAGTTTGTGCCATCTCGAAATACTTCGGCAGCCAAATACACGAGTGATTTTAATTACTTCTAGACCAATTGATGCTGACATACTCGAATATCATTTTCAAGAGTTATATCAGATGAATGTCAAACAAGAGCGTTCTGCCCGCGAACGTCTGCTTTTAATCTCTCCACAGTCCCAGCAGCTTGTTTCCTTAGCGAAGCTTGTTATGGAGGATACGGCGATTCTCAAAACTTTAGCAGCCGAAAAAAAGCAGGCAGATGTTATCGAACTAATCAACTTTACTTCTTCTAGCCAAATGGATTTCTTAGGTCAGGATTTAATGATTCCTGTTGAAGAGGAACCTGCAGTTTTATCTCAATATTGGGGTAGTAAGGCTGGAAGTAAAGAAGCATTTTTGAAAAGTAATGTTCCCACTCCTAGAGGAACAACTAGGGTGTTTCACAACCTTGATGAAATTAAAAATGCAGCAATTAAGCTGATTACAGCAAACTCTCTATCTGAGTCTGTAGTCATTAAACTTAATGAAGGAAATTGGGCAGATGGGCTAAGTAGTGCTGTTATTAGTTGTAGGAAACTGCTTCAGACAAATGCTCTTTCCCAGTCTCTTGAGAGAATCTTACAGCCTTGGGAAAGCTTTGTTCAAGAAGTTACCCAAGGAGGAGCAATTGTTGAAGAGTATGTAATAGGAGCAGTTTGTTCTCCTAGCGGACAGGGATACATTGACAAGCGAGGTGAAGTAGAGGTTATTTCCACTCACGATCAGACTCTTGCCAAAGGTAAGTATGTAGGATGTAGCTATCCTGCAACAACACAATACCTTCCTCAAATCTATGAAGCAGTACGAAAGGTCGGAAAAACTCTTTCGGCTCATGGAGTACGTGGAACCTTTGGGATTGACTTTATTGGCTTTGATAAGGGGAAGCTATTAGCGATAGAAATCAATCTTCGCAAAGTTGGTAATAGTCATGTTTTTTCTTACGTGAATTCCGTTATCGCTAACAAAATTGGTAGTGACGGTTTTTTAAGGAACAAAAATGGTCTTCCTATCTACTATGTTAATCAATGGCTTGACCAATCATCTTTACTAACAAAATATTTGGAACCAAAGATGGCGATCGAAAGATTAAGAAAAAATGGTTTGTTGTATAACCATAAAACTCAAACTGGTACTCTCCTTCATATTCTTGGTGCCTTAAGCCCTTGTGGCTTTGTTGAAACTACAAGCATAGAAAACAGCCGAGAAAAAGCGGTTGAACTTGCTCGACTTGTGCGAACAACCTTATTTGATGAGTAACAAGCAGTGATAGGATGTTGGGCTGTGTCGCAAAAATGATAAAAGGCTTAATTTTCTCTGATATCAATCTAAATGACATCTCAGTTTTTGTTCAAGTGGTGGCATTTTCGATTGTGCGTCAGCAAAGCGTGGAATTGATATTATTACAGCTGCAAAAAATTAATCTTGTTCCAACAAGCTATGCATTGTCCACTATGCAGCCATGATAAGACCTATAAACACGGTAAAACCAGTAAGGGAGCCAACGCTATCGTTGCCTAAACTGCAAGCATCTCGGCTTTACCCCAACAGTAGGTGCAATTGTCCGCTATCCTCATCAACAATCCCGCAAGGAATATATTTTTCTTTGCACCCAAAATCACGTCGCAAGCTTAGCTGTCACCTCTAGTTTTCCCACCACGAGTAAAATCCCCTATATTGACTGTTGCCTTGCAATCAATACTCAAGTGTTTGACAGGCTCACAGTAGTGTTGCAAGAATTTCTTCAGACACTATTAGTAGAGTTGGATTATATGTATTTCAACTCTACTGATAGCGGTTTTTCAATTTTTTGCAACACTACTCAATCGAGAACGATTCGTTCTTGAGTCACTCAAAAGAAATTGCACCACAACCGTTTGACTTTCTGGACTTCCTATTGAGCCAATATGGTAAAGACATGCGCTGGTTGGGCCATTTTTTATAGATAAAATGAATGATAAAGGGAGCTGACAAAGCTATGCAGAACAGTCCGAACAGTCCGAGCATCAAAGCATCAAAAGCTGATGAACTTTCTGATACAGTAGATACAGTAGATGCGCTATCTGGGAAAAGCATCAAACCAGTAACAATAGCATTATTCAGGGCATGAGCAACTATGGGAATTATAAGCGTGCGGCTGCGGAGATAAAGTAAAGAGTACACAATACCGCCAATTGAAGCAGTTGCCACGCTTACACCTGGATGACATAAACCAAAAATCATGGAAGAAACTAATATAGCTGGCGTAATCCCCCACTTTGTCCCCCACCTATGTAACAGAAATCCTCGAAAAATAAACTCTTCAGTTATAGGCGCAAAGACCACAGCAGAGAAAATCATGACAAGATTGTAATAAATTGGCGAAGATGATGCGAGGGGTTCAGCAGTAGAGTTGAACAAAGACTCTAAAAATTCTGGTGCAAACAACGATAATAAGCCAAATAAAACGAAGAGAAAACCTATGCAAAATAGTAGATCTAGGACGATAACAAGACCAGCGATTGATAGCCATTTATAGCCAGATGGCAGTTTTCCGACCACATCCTGGGGGTTTATTTGTAGCTGGCGGTATCGTTGCAGTATCCAAAGGCATGTCGAACCATACATTAGAAAGTGAACGATCGAGAAAAGGATTTCTGATACAATTGGGTCTTCGCTATTCAAACCGATAAAGCTAGCAATTACCTCACAGCAAATAACACTTAAAATCAAACTGACAAAAAACCAGATGAGTACGTTTCGAGCTTTGAGACGAGCGAAGGGATTGACTGGTTGAAGACTAAGCATAGCTGTTATCATTAACCTCAGAAACAACGCGGACAAAGTTAATCAGTTGCGCTCTCTACCATCGCACTAGCTTTGAGCGCAGAAAGAATGCAGAAGTCAACAGACAGAGTTTTAAGTACTAAAAGGAATCGAGTCACTAAATTAATTGTTGTGGTCGTCTCAATTCGCGCCTCCTGATTTGTAGAATTCTGCTTGACCAAACAATTCAAAGCTAGAGAATTGAAGATTATTTCGGTCAAGCAAAGTAATTGGCATGACTCAGCATGGTGTATACACCGAGCGCAAAGTTGTTGCAGCTAAGCAAAAAGGCAAGCGTTACCAAAACACATCATCCGTTCTCCTGAATCAGGAACTTCAGTAATTTTGAAACCCCTACCGTTTACTAGCTCTTTGTCTTAATACAGATATCTGGCTAATTCAGATAAATTTCGTACCTAGGTTGAAAAATCTACGATAACTAGTGAGGAAAGCGTCACAAATTAACGTGATAGGTGTAATCCAAGTCTCAGCTGCCAGAGCAGATAATACGGTCTTTGTATCGCTCCCTACCCTTTTTACGAACATTTCTGTCCTTTTTTGCGAAATTTCTGTTCGTAGTAGTGACATATAGAATAGAGGCATATTTGATAAAAGGAAAACTGCAATGGTTCGCAGCATCAATACAATCAAAGCAAAATCAATTCTATTGTCTATTACTCGGGTAGCACTCAAAAAAGCGCAGCAATTTACTAGAGCGTGTTATGAACTTTGTATGTTTAGCTGTGCGAATCGCTCTTTGCATGAGAACAGCGAAAGCAACCAGATGTAAACCTACCAATGTTTCTGCGCTTGCGCTCGTAGTCCCGCACTAAGCGGCGAAACTTTGCCGTCCATACAAAACTACGTTCGACTCTTACCATCTGCCGCTCCAGTTTTCGCAACACAACCCTCGTTCAATGCCACGCAGTCCCATGCCGTTCAGATACATTTTGATGCACAGCTGCTTGACATCATCCGGGTATTTCCAGGGACGATAAGACTCCAGAAATTGGCGACCACACTGCTGACACTTGTAACACTGTCTACCTTTACGATGTCGGCTCTTGACCGTCTGATTAGAGTTGCAATGAAGACATTTTATCTATTCATTCTAGTATCTTCATCATTACTCTTTCCGCAACGCCGCATTTTCATATACTTTAGTCTATTCTTTCTAGTAGCTCTCTGCGAGTAAACTGTTATGTAAATCGCTGTTTATGGATTTCAGGGAGCTACAACCGCAAATACACACTTCTAAACTTTATCAGACATAGGTTTCAGCCCTCTAAGTAACTACAGACCCTCTAATCTTTACCCATTAGAAGAATTCCGATTCTCCTTAATAGCTTTAGTTGCCTAGAATCTATAAAGAGCCTAACAAATTTAAGGATCTATATGACTCCTCAAATTCCGGATCGATTTCTCTATCATGACGAAAGCTATATATTAGTTGCTGTATACGGGAAAGGATTAATAACTCCTCAACAATATGAGATGCAGACAAGAAGTATTTCTACAGGCTGCCGTCGCGGCTTTTGCTCTACATACGAAGTCACTAATGATGCTTTATTCTTGACAGAAATGGTCATTGGTATTGTTGAAAACGGATACAGACCCATACAAGGCATTATGCCGGAACGGTCTAGTAACACTAATAACAATTATTTTGAACACCCAACTTACAAAGGATTAAGACTACTTGCACCCTTTACCGGAAGAATTAGGTTAGGCAAAGACTTTATTGAAAATGTAGGCTATGTTTATGGGCAAGATCCTAAGGATATTGATTACAAGATACTTTTAGAATTTACTTTTGATGCAGGTAAGCTAGTATCTGTTCAAGACCTTTCAGCTAGCAATGCAAAAAAAAGAGATAATAATAGCAATTTAGTAAGACTAGAGCAAAACCGGATAGCGCGTCAAATTGCAGAAAGCTTGCTTGAGTTACACTTCGGTTCTCTGGATGAGGAACTATTAGCAATTCTTGAGCCGCTGTTGAAGTTGTTGCCTGGGGAATTTACTCGTCTACTGCAATTATCTCGCGAGGAATTTCTAACGGAATCTGTCAGGAAATTGTCAGAACTGGACTATCAATTTAAGGTAGGACAAAAATAATCTTATCGGTAGTGTTGCAAAAATTTCCGCTGACACTATTAGTAGAGTTGTATTAGATATACTTCAACGTTACTAATAGCGTCTTTCAATTTTTTTGCAACATTTCCCTTCAAAGTCTTACTAAGATATCTATCAACTACTTTTGAACCTTCTACATTAATATAAAATTATGTACGCCAAAAAGAGAAGTTCAAGCAGATGCAGTTTAAATTCATTCCAACCTACAACTTCATTTTCATATGCACAGCAGCCTTTTTCTACAAACAAACGCCAACCGAAGCAACAGTCAAGAGATAGTCAACCAGGATCGTCCTTACAGAAGAAGATGGAATCTAGAGTATCCCTGCAAGATCTGGACGCAACGCAGTACAGAGTTACGAAGGATAAAATTCAATTGGTAAAAATAAAAGAGTATCGAGATGGAAAGCCACATTATGTTGCCACTCATAAGGTCAATATAAAAAATGATATTCCAGAGCTAGAGTCTGAGTTTGAAGATTTAGAAGGTTGGTATCCAAGAGTTACTCACATCAATGGTATGAATGTTCAACCTGCTGAGGCTGTCAAAAGCGGACGAAATTTACACAAAGAAATAGCAAAGGAACTTGGAAATCATCTTGATATTCTTTATACTTATAGTTCTACAAAAGGCTTTATTGGAGATGTGCAAGAATGCACGGAGGGAAAATTTGGTATTAGCGATCTGGCAACTGAGCGTCAGGTGCAAATAATGCTGGATGCCGTGCATAATTGCCGTCGTGTTACTGTCTCAGCACATAGTAGAGGAACTATCAAAACAGATAATGCTGTGAGAGAAGTACATAGTCAGTTGAGTAATGAATATCTCGAATCTCTCAAAAAAATAGAAAATACTTCAGAGAAGCAAAACATAGACACGAATGAATTAAATGCCGAACACAAAAAATTATCTGATAAAAAAGCATCTGAAGATATGAATAAGTACATACAACTGATCTATGCAGGAAATGCAGTTTTGTTTCCATCAGAGGTGCTAAAAGGTGACTCATATGTTGTATCAACTGATAACTCTTTAAACATAGCTAATGCCGATTTGGTTAGCTACTTGACTGGTAAACATTATCTCAGTACCAGCTCAATGAACTTGCATAAACTTGAACCAAATAGTAAAGGCAATAATCACACATTCGACCAATATTATGCAGAAGTAGTAGCAAAGGAAATTGCTAGAGATATGCAAAGGAAATAAGCGTTAGCTTTTCATCTCGACTCGATCCATTGGTGTTATCAAGTTAAATACTCAAATATGCGAGATGTTATGAATCAAGTTAACATTTGGCTATTCTTATTATTCTGTCTGGTTTATAACTGTGCAGCTCTATTTGCCTGGAACCGCCCAAGAGTAAAGGTCATAGAGAACACGTCAAACAAACTCCTCTTTCACCTTCGTCATTTCCCTGCTTGGGTAGTTGGGGTTAGCTTTAGTGGAGTAGGACTTATAGGCTTAGTTGGTTCTATACGTATGGCTGAGTTCGCTAGTTTATGTATCAATGGCTTCTTTGTCTTCTTAAGTCTCCTAATAATGGCGATATCTCCATTAATAACCTGTAGATTTGATAAAGAACGCGATCGCATGACTATCAAACGACAGAGTTGGTTTAGTAAAAAAATTCTTAAGCATTCAATAAATGACATTTTAAATGTCAAGTTAGAACACTCTTCGACTGATAAGGCTTCGTTTTATCGTGTTACCTTTACCTTGAGTTCTAGCAAGAATGTACCTCTAACTAGAAGTTACAGTTCTGACTTTGAAGAAGAGCAATATATAGCTAACTTAATCAAAAATTTCCTCAATTTGAATATGTAAAAAACAGGAAATTAAACTTTAGTAATAGCTTAAGACTATTGTTATTTCGCTCATACTTTAACATTATTCGGATAGGCTCTAATTACGCACCAGAATCTAAGACCAAGCTGCGCTATGGTCTTGGAGGTTCAATCGATCAACACTGTTGAAACCTCATAAGCAATGGAGGGACGATAGGAAGCATGCAGGAAAGACCACAGCTTTGACATTTCTTCAGTGTTGAAAAACTTAGGGTAAATCTTGATCTCTCCTATTTGTTCGCATAGATCGGTAATTGAAGTTTTTGCTAGAGCCTGGGCAAGAAACCCATCAGTATTGTCAGCAATATGCTTGAGACTACGATCGATCGTATCGCGAGTTATCTGCATATCACGTAATACTTGCATTGCATGTCCCAAAATCCACTCAGTCTGAAAATCTTTAGAGCCATAAGCAGTAAGTAAGTAGTGCAAGTTGAGTCCTAGCGGTGGCTTTTCAGAACCTGGGTTCTCAACCGATTGGTTGCGGTTCCTGCGTTTTTGGGCAATCCAGTCAGCATTGCGATTTTGAGTCATCTGGTATAAAAATAAATTTAATTGAGTTTGGTCATCTGTGCCTACAGAAATGCGATCGGGAGGTTGGGTAGTAACTTTTAGATCTCCTAGACTAGACATAATAGCAGCACTCTCGACCAAACCATTTTCTAGCAGGTCTTTCAACACTGCTGTTACCGCAATAAGAATCAATTGACTACTCACATATCTCCTTCGCGATGAAGATTGCCTTCATCATTTGCATAACCTTTCGGCAGGTAAGCTCAACCCTCAGATAGAAACATAGAATTTCTTAAGGCTCGACACGCCGAAAGCCTTCAAACGCTACTTCTAGACTCTCGACGAGAAGATCTTGACTTCGAGAATTGAGATTGCTAATTTCATAATTAGCAGGCCAAGCGCGTGAGAGATCGAATTGTGCTATCCTTTTTCTGGATGGGTCATAAATGATTACAGAAGCGTCGAGTCGGCACTCCGACCAGTTACCATCTTGAGCTAATTGAATCCAGTTCCAAAAGGCGTAGGATTTGCTGGAGCCACGCAAAAGTGAGAAGTTACTATACTTAATATTGCCAGGAAGCTTTGTCCTTATAACTCGACCCTTGTTACGGGGAGCTCCCCATAACTCCGGAGTCACTTCACAAATTTCAATTACATCTTGAGTAGAGTTCAATCCCTCACACGCCAAAAAAGTTGCATCTACTGGTTGCTGAGAGCCAACAAAAGTTAAATCCACTGAAAAGTTCTGGGCTGCTGTGGTATACTGAAATGGATTAAGGATTTCCATGCTCTGATAAAATGTGAGATAGGTAGCAATATCATTCCAGGTGCAAGGATTTTTAGCTAATCCTTACCATTGGTGAATCTGTGTGATGCAGGAGTTGACCCCCCTGAACCAAGAAGGGGGGGGTAAGGTGATTATTACTACACCTTATTGCTTAAACTCTTCGAAGTATTATTTGATTTCTGATCGTATACTATTCCCCCTTAAGGTATACGTAACCTCTGCCAGGCCGGTCGATGCAGAGTCATGCTCTGCATCTTGGGGAGTTTCAGCATAGCATCTTTCTATGACATGTTCAACCCTTGGCTCATCCGTGTCACCGTAACCCAGGACAGTAATCTGGTGTCTCTCCACTTCTCTTTCTGTGTTGCTACTGCATTTTTCTGCCCATTCATAAAGCTCGTTTGTCTGATCTGTGATCACAAAGGTTATATCAATAGATTCTATTGATCCGGTGAGAGGCGTTGGGTTGAAGCTATGTTTTCCTTCTTCTCCACTACCTAAACCGCTTGGGGTTGAGCCTCTTGTCCTTTTGATGCTAATCTTTCTAATCGGTATATTATCGAAAGGGCCTCCTTGTAGTTCAAATCTAGTTACAGCCAGCGGTTTTACGTTCCTACCTAACATGATTAAATCTCCTAAAATGAACCAAACTAATTGGATGGTTGAATTGATCGAGCGACGCTATTGTGGGGCGTCGTCCCAATAATTCATTTGACTGACGCGGAAAATCACGAATTCAGCTGGTCGCACGGGGGCAACTTTGAGATCTATATATACGCGACCTAAAGCCACGGTTTCGGGTGTGTTATTTTCTGCATCGCACTTAATAAAATATGCTTCTTCTCGAGATTTACCAACTAAGGCTCCCGCTTGCCAGATCCGATCTAAAAAGCTGGTGGTTGTACGCCGGATTCTTCCCCACAATCGATGATCGTTCGGTTCAAACACTGCCCATTGAGTTCCCTCTTGAATAGATTTCTCAATGTAACTCATCAATCGCCGTACACTGATGTAACGCCACTCTGTCAGGTCAGGTTCAACCAGAGTGCGAGCGCCCCAGATGCGAATGCCTCGATTTGGGAACCTGCGAATACAGTTAATACCTATTGGATTGAGTAGTTCCTGTTCGCGGTAATTGACATCGTAGTCTAGACCTATAACTCCTCTAGGAACTACATTGGCTGGTGCTTTGTGAACTCCACGCTCTTCATCAGTACGCGCCCACACGCCCATCATGTGTCCACAAGGGGGGACTGAAATTGGACGACCGTGATTGCGCGGGTTGCGAACTTTGATCCAAGGATAATATAAGGCTGCAAACATCGAGCGACGACCGAACTCCTCCTGCAACCAGTTCTTCACCTGTTGAGGTTTGACACAATCGTGGGGCGAATCGAGCACTACCATGCGGTTGGGAACATTACCATTAAAAGAGGTCTCGCAAGCGGTTACCATCATTTCCATCATGCCGTGAAGCTGAGCGCGGTTCATCAACCCAGGTTCTCGATAGAGACGCATTAAATCTGGACAAGCTAGCATCGTAATCTGATCCTTCTCAAACATACCTCGCACACCAGTGCGCTCGTCCTGCGATCCTTCAACATTGCGATAGAACTGATCTGGTCTGGTTAATGCCATCGGGGGCGATAGGTCAAATTGACCGTTAACTGGGCGGCGATACAAGGGCAGTCCTGGTTGAGCTTCGTCTGCGACCTGGACATACATCGAATCACGCAGCGCCTCTACCACATACGTTGCTACCTGCGTTGGAGCATCTGGATTCATGGTCAAGTGATCATATTGCTCCAGGACTTCTTCGCCGCGTCGTAGTTGCACCGAAAAATATTCACCTGTATTGGGCGTTGGTTCGTCTTCAGTTCCTTCGGGTAGAGAGCGGGGAGAGCTATCATCAATGACAATTTGGATAGCGCCACCAACTGCTTGTTCTGCACGAAACGAAAAGTTTAAGCACGGACGTTTTCCAGACCGGGGAACCTGCGTGCTAGTTATTGGCGGTAGGGCTGGTTGAGACGTTCCTGGTAGTTGAGTGCCTAAACTCGTAACATAGCAAGACCCACCACCGTTGTCAAAGTAGCCAGAAACAGCAAAGGGCAGATAGGCACTGAAGTCGGTATAGCCGTCGGAATTGGGAGCGGCAAAGTATTGGCAGTATTGCATCCAATTGGTAACGAGTATTGGCTTACCTAGCTCTGCACCGTTCCGTACAGACTCGGTAAAGCCAACAAATCCAGCGATCGCAGTACTTACTCCTTCAATCGGACGAGGGCCGCTAGTTTGTTCTTCAACCCCTACAAAAGGAGCTTTGTAGTCCAAAGCCATAACACTATTACCTCAAGTTTTGATGAACTTCGTGGCATTAATTGCAACAAGGGAAAAGAAAATTGTTTCCCTTTTCTCGTAACCTTTGACTACCTCTAAATAGAGGTTTAATAACATGGCGTTAAACAGGATTGAGTAAAATTTCTTTGAAGGTGTAAGTGCAATTCTCCACCAACACATTGCAGTTTAGTGAATCATAGCCACGGCAACTTAAGCGTAATTCGTAGTTGCCATCGCGCAAGCTTTCAAACGAGAACAGTCCTTGTGAGTCACTAGTCGCTGATTTTTCAGTTCCCAGTAGCGCCACCTCCACCTCTGCTATTGGCTCCTTTGTCTTGCAGTTTTTGATTGTACCGATAATGGAAAGGTACCAATCAGGGGTGAGTAAAACTTCTTTGAAGGTATGAGTGCCATTCTCCACCAACACGTTGCAGTTTAGTGACTCGTAGCCACGGCAACTTAAGCGTAACTTGTAGTTGCCATCGCGCAAGTTTTCAAACGAGAACAGTCCTTGTGAGTCACTGGTGACTGATTTTTCAGTTCCCAGTAGCGCCACCTCTACCTCAGCTATTGGCTCCTTTGTCTTGCGGTTTTTGATTATACCAACAATGGAGACGCGCCTGGTACTCTGACTTTTAGTCGCTTCTGAGGATGAATGTTGCATCCCAAAAACTCGCTGCGTAACTAAGTACGGTTCTTCTTTTTTTCCCACAACGATTGGAACTGTCATGGTCAGGTGGATTGTGGGACGTAGAGGAGCAGAGAGCGCACTCCATAACCCTCCAATTTCAATAGGTGGGTCTAGAACATCCATCAATAAATCACCATAACCCTGTAACTCAAGTGGCAGAAGCTGTTCTGGTAGCGACTTGTGTTGTAGACAAAAGGACAAAGCCTCGTAGAACAGGCGATATTCTCCTAAGGTATTGGTGCGATCGATAGCTGTAATGATGATGGAGATGTCAAACCAAGTAGGCCAAGGGCTTACTTCAGCCTTACCTTCAGTAAAATGACGTTTAACATCCCAGCCTTGAGAATGTTGCATCTGCTTGCTTTTACGGATATCGTATAAATAAACATTCAACAAACAGTCTCTATTTTGGTCTGAGATATTGACAGGATGGCTAAAGTCAATTTGCTCTGTGTTAGTGAGCGTTGTTATTCCCCCAGCTAGATTTTCTGCTAACACTTGAAGAATCGAAGTCAGCATTGATATGCCTACGATTGGTTTCGATGTTTTTAACTCTAATGCGATTTTCTACAGACATCAATTGGACTTATGTCTAGTTATTCGCACTAGCATTTAGAGACATAATAAAGAAGTTATCGGCTTATCAGTTCCAGTTTGATTAAGTTCCTCCCCACAATGGTAAGCCTTTGACCGTCTGAAGTCTAAAATTCTCTAAGGTTGATATGGTTTACGAAAGAGTACAAAAATCCTCTGCCAGAAGTCCTCAACAAAATTCTGCTATTGCTCCTGTCGTTGCTCAACCTCGCTCGCTTTCGCGTCATACTCAACAAAGTGCCGAGAATCAAGCAATGCAGAAGTACAAGCATGAGGCGACAATCTTAGAGATTCAAGCTAAGTATGGTACGATTACGCTCCAAGAACAGGAACGAGGGAAATCACAAATGGTCTCCCCACAAGCCCTGAAACCGTGATTCATGGTTTTGGAAACCCGATGAGAGCTGAGCCGCAAATCACTGCTGGGATTCGATTGGATCGATTGTCAGTGCTGATGGAGAACATGGTAAGCCCAGAAAACGAGAACACAGAGGAAAGACAAATACGCTTACCGCAGCGTTTCACATTAGCGGGTAGGTCGAACAGAGCTGACGTTGAAGTATTGCAACAAGCTCCACGAGCTGCTGAGCAAGCAATTACTGACTTTAAGACGCAGATGATCGGCGACTCTATAGAATTGCTACCAAATTTTGGCTCCGAGAGTTTAGTCGGTTTGATGGCGCTCATTTATACCTACCTTAAAAAGGCGACACTTCCAGTTATGGATTATTCAAGAACGCTCTTTCCACTGCTGAGCCGTACCAATTTTTCTTCAATGTTTGCGATGTTACCGGACAACGATCGAGTACCGTTTATCGAAGACCCACAGCGGTTTGTAAATATCAATTTGAACGCAGCGCAAATGGTAGGCACAAGCGGAACAGCTTTCTTCACCGGAGGCTTTCCCTATAACCCTTCGCTAAATGCATGGAGTGCGTCAATTACACGGCAGAGTTGGTTATACAATATTCCACAAGGAACGGATCGGTTGAACCAGTTGGCAAAGTTCGGTGACCGCAGGGAGCAGGTTGGACAGACCCATCTGTTTAAAAATGATACTATAACCGACGCACCCATTCTGGAACTACGACGCATGAAAGGAGATATAGGTACTAACAACTGGAAAGACCTCGCGCTAGACGTGTTTGACTTTGTCGTGAAATTAAACGATCTCAAAACCCAGCGTTTCGAGTCTCTACGCTTCAACATACGGAACCAGAAATAAGTGCGATCGCCCATCTTGTCAAGCCAAGGCGGAGTTCAAGCAAAAATCTGGATTGAGCGATCGCTCCTTCGGTTGGGTTGAAGCATAAACCTAACAACTTAATTTTTCTCAGTGCCATTCGATCCAGAGGTAGTGAAGATGAAAGGAGAGCAAATCATTCAGCCCTTGAGTAAGTTAGACCCTTTCGGATATGGATCTAGTTTTTGGATCGGTCGCAGTATCGGCGATCGCCAACGTTACTGCTTAAAGCGGTGCTTGGGGGAGGGCAGTATGGGATATGTTTTCTTGGCAATAGATACTAAATTCAACGATAAGCAGGTAGCCTTAAAGCTGCTCCAGCCCAAATTAGCAGAATCCGCAGAACTGAAACAGCGGTTTAAGGATGAGATAGAAGTGTGTGTGGCGCTCGAAAGCTATAATATTGTTAAAGTCAGCGACTATGGCGTAACTACTGAAGGCTTGCCATTCTACGTAATGGAATATCTGCACGGACAGAGCCTCGGACAACTTCTGCACCAACAACGGCAGCTACCAGTAGAACGTGCTGTAAATATTATTACTCAGGTGTGTGACGGGCTTTCTTTAGCGCATAAAGGGGTAAATTTGTGGCAAGAAAAAGCCACAGTTAGCGAATACATTCATGTTCAAGTTTTCCATCGCGACTTGAAACCGGACAATATTTTTCTAGTTCCTACAGCGCGAGGAGAGTTGGTAAAAATTTTAGATTTTGGTATTGCTAAAATTTGCAAAAATCAAGAATACAACTCATTAACTAAATTTAATGGATTTCTTGGCACACATCATTACGCTGCGCCAGAACAGTTAGAAGGGGCAAATATTGATGAGCGTGCAGATATTTATAGCTTAGGTATTATACTCTACGAAATGCTCAGCGGTACAAATCCATTTGGTTTGGGACTAAATACGTGCAATATTGATGACAATATTTGGATTTTGGCTCATACTGGCAAGCAAGTAAAAACACTGCGATCGCAACCAGGGTTATCAGATATATCAGACCACCTAGAGGCGATAGTGTTGAAATGTTTAGAAAAATCACCTAGCGATCGCTTTGACTCAGTAGATGATTTAAACAAAGCTTTACAAGCTGCTACCACTAATAAAACTGATACAGTTTTGCCCCCAACTCCGATCCAACATAATAATGAGGACAGAACCACTATACGACCGCTAGTTCTACTACAGCCAAGCGGCGATCGCGCCATCGAGCCACCAGTCGAATCTGTAGATTTAGGAGTCTCCGACACTGTTTTATCGCTACAAAAAGACTCTTTGGTTGAAATTCTTACAGAAATTATCGGATCTATCGCCCTCGATTTGGTTGAAGAAAAAGCAGCACAAGCGTCCAGCACTAAAGAATTAGTCAATAAACTATTACCCTACCTTTCTTCATTACAACAAATAGAGTTTGAGGAAAGGGCAAGAGTATTACTACAAAAATATACTGCTCAAACTCAAAATATGACAGAGCAAATTCAAGTAATTGATACTAAATTTTTACAACAGTGTGAAGAATGTTTAACTGAAATTGTTGGATCTATCGCTAACTCATTAATTCAGGAAGTTATGAAATCTCATCCGCAAATTTCTCCAATCGAACTGGTGAATGTTTTAGCAGAAAATATTCCTAATTCTGGACAAGCGGAAGAGTTTGTACAGCAGTTCACAGATTAAAATTTTAATTACTACGCTTTACTTTTTCTCGTAGTTCATTAGCTATTTTAAGACTAGATTTCATTCTGTTGAAAGATGCTGTTAAACTAACAATCTCATCTTTAGAACGTTTCTCATCCTTAGAACATTGTTCAAAATCAACATCTGCTTTGCCAGTACTAACTAACCGAGCATCTTTGGAAATTTGCACGATCGGCTTGATGATAGTGCGATTCAACAATAGATTAATAGTTCCCATTGCTACAACAAAGATAGGAAACAGCATTCTCATAGTTAAGAGCCAAAACTGTCGAGCATCTGCAAAAATTTTGCTTGCCGGAACATAAACAAAGTAAACAAAAATACTGTTATCTGAAAGTCGGGTACAAACAGCATCTTTAGAGTTATTATTTTCATTTACAAAACACCGAGCAATGTAAAAAACATTTCTTTTTGGAAAACTATAAAAACCAGAGGTTGTATTATCTAACCTTTTAATGAATCGCTCGAACAGATAAGAATCAAATTTATTAGTTGGCACTTCATCTGGTTTTAAGTAACTCTGTCCGTATCGGTAGTCTTGATAATTTGCGTTTTTATGGAGATTTAAAAAAATTGGTTTTAGTGTTAATATAGATATGTATTGATTATTTAAATCTGCTATATCTGGGTTATTATCGTTGGAAACTTTATAGCGAAAACTGACAGTGGCACTCATTATCTGTGACAGTGCATCTAATTCTTTATATGTGACTTGCTGTGCTTTTTGTTGCAGTAAGATTGATAGATTAGCACTACTAAGTAAAACACTAATAACAAAAACAAATATTAAAATTAAGTTGAGTTTTTTATTAAGTTTAAGGTCTTTAAACTTTCTTAAAACTTTAAGATTTTTTAACATAATTGTTAAACAAATTGTAATTGTAGAGGAGATTTTGGTACAGAGAGCTTGTAATTTGTTTACCTTTGATCGCTCTGAAAGAGCGATGATTTTTGAACCCAACTCTCTAAGCGTTATTAAATAAGATATTGTCAACCGCTTTCAAAACAGGAATTGCTAGTTTTTGAATGTGCTGAATGTCTAGCTTTTGACGTATCCTGCCAGAGCTTTGTGTACCTAATTTGGCATAAGTTTGTAGCTTATAAATTGAGTTTTCTTTTTCAACTGAATAAGTACCTGGACTGACAACTTGTGAGAGGAGATTGAGATCGAGATTACCAAGCAACTTGTGTGGACTGTAGAACAAGCAAAGGCACGTTGGCACTACCTCTGCCCAAAATGTCGCCAAACTTTTACCGAAACTTTTGATACGCTCTACAAGCGCCAATTGAGTGAAGAAGAGATACGAATTGTGCTGCAATTTCACGCAGAAGGAAACAGCTTGCGTGGCATTAGCCTTATTAGTGGTTTAGCCTACGACGCAGTGGTTAACATTGTTCAAGCAGAAGCGCGAGAAAGCACATAAGTTATGAGAGCAAACCAAGTTAATTGTACGGTTAGTTGTTAGCTACTTCAACTGGAAGGAGCAGCATTCATGCTTAGGAACCACTACGGCATAGCAAGCAGAGTTAACCAAGCATCTTTAGAATTGGAATTGTATCGCTACTTATCTCACTCTTTTATAGGGCATAACTTAATGCTTTACCGAACAACTTCTGCAACCTTTCTATCATAATTGTAGCCAAATGCCAGAACTAAAACATCACCTACAGGTAATATCTTATCTACCCAGCTTCGATTTTTACAAAACAACCAAACTAAGCACCAGATCTAGAACACCACCGAAATTTAGAGAAATGTTTTATTAATCTTAGCAGTTGGAAGACTCTGTATAGTTGTTACACCATTTATAGCTGTTGCACCATTTATAGCTGTTGCACCATTTATAGCTGTTGCACCATTTATAGTTATTGCACCATTTATAGTAATTTGTGGAGCTGTAATTGTTAATGGAATTGATGACTCAATTACTACTACTGGTATTGGTGGTGCTGGTTGTGGTCGTGGTGCTGGTGGAATTTTTTTTCTTGGACGTAACGCACTCATCCCATCTGTCAGAAGTCCCTTCGCAGCTTCCGCAGCTTTAGAAGCAGGCTGCGGTCCTAGACTAATTAGTGGAGCATCCAGTTCAATCCTCGGACTTGTTATGCTAATACTACTGAACAGATTCCGCATATTAGTTTCTATATTGACCTTGAGTGGCGAACAAACCTTAGCACCCATGATTGGATTCACAGATACCTCCGACGAAAGAGGCGGGAGACCCGGAAAATTTGGACCACCCAGAGTTTCTAGAGCCACTGTTTTTGTAAATTCATCAATCGCTAATCCCTGACCGGAATCTGCTGTTAAATAAACACCCTGCCAATCGGTGGCAGTACCGTCATCTACGAATCTTAGTTCGTGTCCTTTACGACTCCTGAATGTACGTAACCTAACTTTACTATCTTCAATTGTTTCATCTACTGTTTCAACTGTTGCATATTTACCATTCCAAACACCTCCAATTACATATGGTCGATGAATGTCTCCATGCTCGAAACCAACTAGCACTTCATCATCGATTTCTGGCAAACAATAAAATCCGCGCTTATCACCTGCTCCTAAACCGACAACTCTTGCCCAGTTGCTGCAATGTTCTTCAGTAAGCGTTGGTAGTTTAACCCTTACTCGTCCCAAATTTTTTGGATCTTTATTATGAGTGACAATTCCCACCATGAGAGTTTGACCTGGTTGCGGGTGTACCTTTGGGGCTAGAGTAGAAAGCATGGTTCCCTCACGCAGTCCGCGTACGCTAAATTCTGTGCGATAAACGCCCTGGCTGTAAATGTGACGGGTTTCTGTAACGTAGTATTTACCACTATAAGGACCCATTTCTGCTAATTCCACAACTTTGCCTGGGCGAATTTCTGGGTTTCCCTCAGCTTTAGCATCAGCACAGACAAACTCTCCACCTAACTCGTTACAGAGAGCTTGAGCCATTTTTTCAGCTTCAGTAACGTTAGAAACTGGTTGGTCTACTACAATCATTTTGGCAGGCACACTGTTTTCAAATGCCCTGCTGTTGTTACTTCCCTTACTATCAAATGGCGATACACTTCCTTCCTTAGTTGTAACAGTTGCACTAATTGATGTAACTACTTCCTCAGTTCTAGCAGTTGCACTAATTAATTCTTTTTTATAGTAGTCCCAGCTACGAACTTCTACGCTACTGACTTGCTGGGCACTATCAACGCGAACGTTGAAGCTTTCGATGTTAGTTAACCACTTTAGCTGCAAAGATCCATTGTCCTTAGGCTGGCGAAAATAGAGTTTATTATCTTGCACAAACAGTTCAAAACCAATCCGTGCTGCTCTTTCCCGCAGAAATTCCATGTTGGTTTGGTTTTCTTGACACACATACTCATGCCTTTCGCCACTAGGATCGAGTTGACCTCTTTCGATCTTCAACTCACCCGCAATTAGCTCTACAATATCGCTGTCGGTCTTATTTTCAAAAGACCGATTGTAACGCCCGCGATGCAAGTGATGGGAAACATCAGAGCCTTGAACGACAATATAAGCTGAGCTAGCATTGAAATCCCCTCCCATAGCGGTAATTTCACCTTCAAATATGCTTGGCTCTCTTACTTCTTTTTGAAATTCTGGGTCTTTGGTGGTGCTAGCAGCAAAACCAATTGATATGCGATCGCCAATATTAAAATGCTCCTGATGTCGCCAAGGCTCGCTGTCTTTGCTAGCTTCTCGGTAAGCATTATGGATACGGAGCGTAAACGTTGTCGGTCGATGTAAACTCTCCTCGATACACACTTCCAGCACGTCCTGCATCAACTGGGGTAGAGCAGGAGAATCTCCTATTTTCAGGATTAGTTCAGATAGGTAAAGGTTTCGGCTATTAGATAGGCTTTGGCTATTGATAGACATAGTGAATAATTAGCAAAATGTGCTGAGGTTTACAAGAGGAAGCGTCACGCTGCTTAATTCCATTAGTCCACCTGTTCGACACTAGGTACAGCGGGGTGATCTGGATCTATTCGCTCCAATATAGGTATGTTATTTGATCGCTCAGTTTGTCCGCTCTCGGATAGTAAATCGTCTTCTTTTGGTGAATCGACTTCTAGCAAAGTTATATCTACCCAAGCTCTTACAGGCGTACCGTTTGGCAGAACCATTGTTATCGTGTAGGCTAAGTCTTCGATTACATAATCAGAATATTTAGTTTCTCCCCATTCAAAAGTGTAGACAGGTGGGCGCAAGAGATCTGCGCTTGCGCTCATACCTTTTTTAATTTTGTTGATATATTCCATTACTGATGTCTTCTTTTCATATGTATCATACGGAACATGACGCAGCGTAAGTCTATAAGGTTGAACCCCTGAAAAATTGACTTTAGGCAAAAGGTTTGAGCCACGATGACCAAGGTCGTAAGCCCAGCTTGCCGTTCGCGTAAAGCTAATTTCTGTGGGATTATACATAAAATCAATATCAACCCCACCAGAATCGCGAGCCTTAAGTTTTGCTTTCAGAAATTCCATGTCGTTCCTGCTCAAGTTCCAGCCGTTGACGTAGGCGTTGTTGAATTAACCTAAGCCATTTTGGTGACAAGATGGCTTAGGTTAACTCATAGAGTTTCGTGTCTAGTTAAGGAGGAAGCTAAGAAATAAAATAAAGGACGATTCAAGTCATGTTGTAGGGAATAACAATATAGTCGGAGAGTATAATAGGGTTCCGGTATTTTATTCCCACAAAAATGCCTAAACAAACATTGTCCTTCAAGGGAGAAGTTGGACAATTTTCACTCCTGCTTCCACCCGCTATATCCATAAAAGCCAAGGGGATTGCGTTCACCTGACATAGCTCCCGTTGAAGTTTTGCCAATTTTTAAGCCTTCGATTGCTATTATTAATTCTTCGATTACTACAGAATTTCCATCTGCTTGCAGTGGAGCAATTTTCCAATCTATAGGAGCGCTACCAATTAGAGTCCAACTTATCATTACCTCACCTGCTTGGTTAAATAAAGCAATATTGGCATCACTCCGTGTATTTTTTCGCTCAAATGCTGCACCTAGCCATTCAAAAAAAGCTGGACAGTCTGTAGTGCCGCGTTTGAGAGTAATATTTGAAAATTCTGCATGACCGAGGAAAACTCGTTGTTGATCGTTGAGTCCTCCCTCAAAGTAAATATCTTTCTTGATGCTAACGCCAAGTCCATGACACTCAGAGAATCGAGCTTTCGTATCGTTGTCTATTTCTATCCAGAAGCGATTGGTAGTGACGTAATTCTCAAAACTGCCGACAGATGGTGGCATTCTATATCCTTGTTCTTTGCTAGTTATTAAGTCTTTACTGCTGATATTGCAGATCTGATAGCAATAGCTGGTAAACTCGCTCTGTGAGTTGAGTATATGTATCTAATTGCTAAAATATATTTCTGCTGCTGTCAATGTATCACTATCAGAAATAGTAGTCATTGGCACGTAAGTTGCTGAGTAAATAATGCTTTTAGAGGATAAAACAGAGGAATTAACTTGCATTTGGAACCACCAAAATGAGAATTTATTTATATTATCTATGCTACAATTTAGACACGGCAATTGAAACTAGACAAAAGTCCAAATAATACTCCTCTCTTATTTGGCTTCTGCCACATTTGTTTTCAAAAACGCGGTCGGTGGCGACGAATCCAAAGTTCTATCCTATGTACTAAGCCTTTGACAATGCGAGATAGGCTGAATGTAGTGCTTAGAGTTGCTCTCCAGATCTGCCGAGGAATTCTCCCAAGGCGCAGGAGGAGACGTTGCCTTTGGTAAATCGTCCTATCTGCATTACTTTGTGTAGATGAGCTAACGCCTTGGTAGATCGTCTGATTCGGTCGCTCGCGTCCTGGTGAAGCTACGCTTTGGTAGATCGTCTGATTTGGTCGATCGCTTCTTGGTGAAACAGTACCTTGGTAAATTGTCTGATTCGGTCGATCGCTTCTTGGTGAAACAGCACCTTGGTAGATTGTTCGATCTGGTGAACTCGGTGCAGATTCGGTAGAAACCTGAGCAATGGTAGTATCAACTCCACCTGGTTCTGCTAAGGGTATTACTTGCCGAAAAATGGTTGGGCTGTCTGAGTTTGTTGTCGGTGGTGGTGACTGGACAATAGTATTGCTGGAACTAGTTGAGGTAAAATCGGTTGGGCGTTGTGCGATCGCCGTTTCCAAAGCTTGCTTCAATTGTGCCATTGTAGTAAAGCGAGCTTCAGGAGATTTCTGCAAACACTTGTGCACCACAGCTTCTAGTTGTGGGGAGATCTGCTCGCAACCAGGCTGCGATCGCAACGGCTGTGGCGGTTGAGAAGTATGTGCTTTTGCCCAAGTATCATCCCACACTTGCCTTGCTTGGGAGCCAGGACTAAAAGGATCGGTGCCGCTGAGCATCCTGTAGAAAATGATCCCCAAGCTATAAATATCAGCCCGTCCATCAATTTCTGGCAAAACGACTATTTGCTCTGGAGCGGCATAACGAAAAGTTCCTGGCAATATATCTGTAACAATCCTATCTTTATACTCGCTGAAAATGTCACGAATTTTTTTAGCAATACCAAAGTCAAGAATCTTTATTGACTCTCCTGATGTTGTCGGTACCAAAAAGACATTATCAGGTAAGAGATTCCCATGTACGATCCTTACCTGATTGCCCCCCAGCATCACTCCAGTGTGAGCCAGTTGCAAACCTGCACAAACCTGTCTGACAATCTCTACGGTATGCTCAACAGTCAATCGCTGTTGTTGCTGTAGTAGTTGTTCTAGACTTTCTCCTTTTAAATATTCCATAACATAGAAAGGAAAGCCCTCTGAGGTAGTGTCAAAATCTAAGATTTTGACAATATGTTCGCTGTTGAGAGCCGCACGCAACTTAACCTCGTGCTTGCATCGCTGATACATTTGTGCCGATTTTACCGGAGATTGCTTCAGTAGCTTCAGCGCCACTGGCCGATCCAACTTGGTATCTATTACCAGGTAGACTTCTCCTATCTCACCTATGCTAAGGCATTTTGATATACGGTAGCGATCGCCCTTACCAAGGGAGCGATCGAGCCAATGATTATTCTGGAAGGAAGAATTCATAGTTTTATTGCTACAAAATATTTGAAGTAGTAAAATACTCAAACCGCAGGCTCGTTGTTGAGTGACACGTTGTTTGACTAAAGTTGCAACATAACTAAAGTTGATGTAGCTCCTTAGTTTCAGCTACGTCGCTTCTAACGAAACGTCGTTACAACTTTTAAAGGGCAGAATTACTATCCTTGTGCGTCTAAAAATAAAATTAGTTAACACTGTCATTGCTTTGGCAATTGCTAACACTAATTTGATATCACGGACAAGCAATCTAGCACTTAACATAATTTTACCTATTTCTGCCTACTGCTTTCTTGCCGTTTCAAAAATTCCTTAGCCGCTTCGGAAGATAACTCCCATTTGCTATCGTCTAGATTGTCTGGAACGCTTTTGTCGAACCCAATTTTCTGATAAAATGGTAAGGAACCAGGTATAGTATATGCCTCCAAACGTCCTTCAAATCCTAAATCTATACTCTCCTTAATTAAAGTTTCCATCAGTGCAGTACCAGCACCTTTTACACTTTCGGGTTGATTTTGCAAAATGTTCCAAGGCGCTGTTGCTAAAAATTCGAGTTCTAAATTACAGCTTTCTAAATCAATTTCATAATCGCTTTCAGTTTCATCATAATAGTCTCTTGGATCATGAACAATAGCTGCTGCCTGTAATCGACCCTTTCGATCGCGCAAGCCTCTAAAACATTCTGGATGCGCTGCGATTTGTTTAGTCATCTCTTCTAGGATGTCCAAAAATTCACCAAACTTCGTACCCTTCGTGCGCTCAGTTTGATTGTCGAAAAATTCCTTTATATAATCATCTGCCTTCTGCTTCCAGTTGGAAATGTCTTGCTGCACAGCTTGTTCACCTACGTCTTCAACGACACGGCTTGCCGCACTAGACGATGCTGTCTGAGCCGATGGAGGTAAGATTAAATTAAAATGATTGTGATTGACAAACTGTAGATGTATTTCATTTGGATCGAGTGTAGGATTATTAGGGTCAGAAAATTCGATGTTCCTGCCCAGTGCTAGAGTTAAAGCCCAAGCCTCATAAGTGCCACCCCACGTTCCATCTTGTGCCATCCTCATGAGATATATGTCAAAGGGATCTAGATGTTGAAGCTGTGGATTATTTTGAAGTAAATTAGCTCTTTCATTATCGTTTAGATGATTCTCAAATATGCTTCGATTCTGACTCATATAGTTGACAGCTATTTGCCGTAGCTGATGGTGGTCATATGTTATACTAAATTGCCGTGAGAATCCCTCCGCAACAGCATGGAAGAAGCAGTTGTTGTCACCTTTTATTGAAATTACATTGTTTTCTTGCTTGGAGTTTTCTCGTTCGGAACCGTTGGCATCTCGTCTATGAGCAGTCAAGTTTAAGAATGCTTTTTGGGCTGCATTGCCTACCTCGAAACCATCTTTCTCCAATTCACTTTTGCTATAAACATTGAAAATTTCTTCACGCAATTGATTTAAGCTTAATAGCACAATAGAGAGATTAGGATTCATTACTATATTTTGCTGATTCAACTTTTCTTTTAAGTCCTTTAAAGCAGACTTGATTTCATTATTAAATTCACTAATTTCTGTAAGAATACTCATATCTATCATATCTTTATCTAGTATTTCCTCATCGATAAATTTTGTTTCTTTAAATACTTTACTAATAGCTCGCTCTAACTGCTTAATCTCACTATTAACATTCTCCAAAACATCTTCCGAAGCCTCTGAGTTAGGGAGACTTTGGTTGGTTAACCAGGATGATAAATAATTTTCAAGTTCAATAACTTTGAACATAGCACTATCGCTAGAGCCGAAAAGTAAGTTAGTATAACCACGATATTTATTTTCATTGCAATAACGTTCCCATACTTCAGCTTCATTATCGTCTGTTATATCTGATTGTGAGGCTGCTGTTATAATTTTGGCTGGATAAGGCTCATTTGCAATATTTATTTCTTGTCCTACCTTGCTCTGGAGTACACGAAATTCTTGCTCGGCATGACGCGCTTCATGGTAAATCGTATTAACCAATTCACCAACTTCATCTGTATTGAGTTGTCCTACTGTTTCTACTTGTCTTCCAATGATTCTATTTGGACAGATTTTCATCGTCCATATTTGAGGAACGAAACCTCCCCTTGTATCTCCATCAAGGACAATTTGAGTATCAATAAAAATATCATTGGAAGAAAAAAGCTCAGAAAAAATGCCGTTGATTACCGAGACTAGAAAATTACTGAATTCTTCAATTGGTTGATTTTGATTTGCTGGGTTTTGCCAGTAATTAAAAGCATGTTGGGCAAAATTATCCCTCCTTGCTTGTGCTGCCAGACCAGTGGAAGAGGCACAATACACGACTCCTAACGGAGTAGTACTAATCTGGATAGCATGTGAACTAGTTGGTTTCTTGGCTGTTTTCTGTTTGGATGGCGTGGAAAAAGTACTCCTCGAACCAAAGGTAAATGCTTGCTGGGGTGAATTCGTATTGTTAAAATTACGTCGCGTTTGTTGGTACATAAACTTTTTCTCTAGATGGGAGCCAAAAACAAAATTGTTGCCGGAATTTTCTTGTTAGTGCGATCGCCTCTTTCCATTCAAGTATACGAGGAGATACTGTCAGAGCAACAAAGCAGAAATAATCTCTAATTGCTTGCTCAATGGGTACATACCGCGATCGCAAGCGTGAAAACCTCAACAGAAGCGGTGAGAATTAGAGATAACCAAATCTTTAAAGAAAGCCTACACCCAACCTTCGATTTCAGCGCTTGTTAGTGTTTTTCCCTTTTTGGAATATTCACTTTTAGTAGCACTTAATATATGTTCCATTGTTACTACCTGTTCCGTTGTTTGTGCGGCTAGAAAGCAAGCAAGCAAAACAATGTTGCGGATATCTCCTCCAGTTGAGTTCAATCGGGCTAGCTTGTCAAAAGCCAACCCGTGAGTCTGTACTCTTTTGGGGAAGCTGTGCTTCCAGATTTGAATTCGCAAATTGAAGTCGGGAAAGGGAAAGGAGACGACAAACCGGAGGCGGCGAAGAAAAGCTTGGTCTAAGGAACTTTTCAAATTAGTGGTCAAAATTGCTAACCCTTGATATGCCTCCATCCGTTGTAGTAGATAGTTAACTTGGACGTTAGCATGATGGTCATGACTGTCTTTAACCTCAGTACGCTTGCCAAATAAGGCATCGGCTTCATCAAATAGCAAAATTACACCCCCAGCCTCAGCCGCATCGAAGATCCGCCGCAAGTGCTTCTCAGTCTCGCCGATGTATTTATCGACTACTTGGCTGAGGTCAATGCGATAAAGATCTAGTTGTAATTCCTTTGCCAGTAATTCTGCTGCCGTAGTCTTACCAGTACCAGGGGGTCCTTCAAACAAGACACTAATGCCTAAACCTCGACTTCCTTTGTCAGCGAACCCCCACTGCCAATAAACTCGATCTCGGTACTGAACATGAGCTGCAATCTCATGCAGGGTTTGTTGTTGTTGTTCTGGTAGCACTACGTCGTTCCAAGTAGCCTTTGACTCTATACGTTGTGCTAAATTGTCGAGTTGAGGACGTGCCATTGTTCGACAAAGATTCCATAACCGATCGAAAGTTACCTCTGGGGACGAACAGACTAAACTACTCCCCACTTCCTGGCTTTTGACGGCGGCACAGACGGTGGCGATCGCATCTGTCTTAAGATTAAACTGAGCTACTAACTTCTCTACATAACCGTTCAAATCGGTGGCGATCGCACTCAGTTGAGATTGCCAGATATCTAATTGGTCGCTATGAGATAGCTGGGGAACATCAAAGGCGATCGTCGGGCGCTGACCTGACGACGACTGGCGCTCTTGGCGGCTAACGACGAGCGGACTATAAATACCTTGAATAAATCGAGAGATGGTATTTTCTTGGACTGTATCAGCTTGGGTTACCCAATCGCATTCTAGTAAGAGAGCGCTCTTAGTCAAGAGAGCTTCACGGTTCCACAGCTGTTGCAGGTGATGAAGTTCGTTGGGATGGGAAGGAAGGACAGAGGCTGATATTGCGTTCAAATTATACCCCACACTGTTACAGGCAGCAGCAGCGATCGAACGCTTGAGTGCAACGTCGGTACTACACAACTGCGTCACGGGAGAACCATTTGGCTGAGATGTCCCAAAACAAGTAGCAACTATGCTATCTACCAACACTTGATGTGAGGGAGGAAGTAGAGTGTTGTTGTCAGTAGCGGTCTGGATCGGCTTGACAATGCCAACTAGTTTATCATCCCAACACGGCTCACCTAACAAATAACAGAGGATGCGCTTGTCAATCCGAATCGGAGAAGAGGTTAACGATTGCCCAAGTCCAATTTCAATTAACTTCCAGTATTGCAAGGGAGATTGGGAGGAGAGAATGCCCAAGTCCGATCGATCGAACAGATCGAAGGCTAACCTAAAAGTCGGATAATCTTGGTCTTCGTTACCTTGGATAGCAGCACACAGAGACCCAAAAACAGGGTATAATTCTATACCCACGCATAATAGCAGAAGATCTCGCTCAAACGCAGACAGCATAAAAATAGCACACAGTTGTTCTAAAGCAGAGGGAAGGCGCATGACACCATCCATGGTTTTTAAGGCTAAATTTGAGCTAAAGTTAACTGGGATAGATCGATCTGGTTTAGGTTCAATCTTTTGTAATAATAGCTGCCGCACTTCATCTACTTGAGACAATAAATATTGAAAATTGGTATCGTGCCAAGAAGAATGTTCGATCTTCATAACCACTCCAGCATAGTTATAGTAATCAATCTGTAAATAGTTAATTTAGAGTTTAATTTACTCTATCCTCAGATAAAGTAGACGAAAGTCTAGAGTCTGAAGAAATCGACAGGTGATAGAGTAAGTGTAAATTTCCAGCAACTCAACTCTCAAATAACTGGGACTAATTCTATTCGACTTGGGCGTAGATTAGTCAAGTCTGCTAATTGTTTGCACTTGTCTTGGATTCGTCTGTAAGTTTTTGCCTTTAACAAGAGGAGAATATCATGTACCAACAGCGACGCAACTCACAATCAAATTCACCCCAGCAACAGAGTGCTAATCCATTTTCATTTGGTCCGACGACTTTTCCCATAGCGCGAGCACATAGAGCTAGGGAGCATAATACAAGAAATATTGAGAGAGCCGAGGAGTTTGAAGTAGCGCAAGTAGTAGCCAATATGGGCATTAGAAGAGGCAACCGAAGGGGAAGCATTATAGACACCAATTTTGCCAGTTGTATGCAAGTAGAAATTCTCACAGACTGCTTGAATGATATTAAGCAGGTATTTGAGGATTCCCTGATTAATGCTGAGCGGGAGAACAAAATTAATCCGGCTCAGAAGGAAGAAATTCGTAATATTGTTGGAACAGATATAGCGTTTTCAGCGTATCTTACAAAACTCCGAAGATACGGTAATTGCGAGGAATTTGTAAATGTAGTTTTCACTCATATTATGCAAAAAACAATCGGAAAACCAGTGTATAAAGTGAAGATGGTAGGTAATGATGAACAGGAAAACGAATTCGACCATGAGTTTGTCATAACCACCTCCAGCGAAGTTGGCAAAGTATCAAACACGGAAGAATTTGACCCGCAAGGCGCAGTTGTTATAGATTCCTGGCATAACAACAAAGTGCAATCATTAGGACAGTTCTACGCAGGTGATAACCCATACGGAATGGTAGTAGGACCTAATAACATAAGTATTATGGATTCTGCTATATCAAACGGTTCAGGGCTTTACATGACTTCCCAACAAGAAGATAATGAAAATAGGGTGAGAGCATATATAAATGATGCAGTGAGTCATGTTTGGGAGCGATGGGCAGACATTTATGAGGAAGAATTAGCGCAGGTCAGAAACGGCGGAATTGAATCGATTGATGGGATTTTCGACTTTCCACGAGATAACGAGGTACATGATAAAAGGAATGATGCTAGCTTTATAGATCCCAGGATGTTACTTCTTCAACCAGAAGAGTAAATATGGTAGTATTACAAAAAATGGTAGGCTGAAATAGTGCTACCATTGAGTCAGGGGCTTCTTAGCTTATCATCTTTCCTGCTTTTTGCAACACTACCCGTAAGCACGTATGGAGCGGGATCAACCAACTAAATAAAGTCCTCACTGGGATGTCACGTCATGACTTCTACAATCTCTCTAACTGGGAATTCAGGGTCAAGCCTCTGATTGAGTATGCATTGCAAATTGAGTCAAAGACAAGCCGTAAGGCCTTTGAACAGGCATAAGCATCTAGCCGCTAGGATGCGCTCTAGTCAAATTATCTACTTGTGGGTAGTTTTATTCATACATGAATGAGCGGTAAAATTCATTGCAGATATCGTCGTAATTGTTGCATAGACAATCTTAATTTTCAGGAATTTTTTCACTTCAAATATTTTTGGCAACAGAACCATAAATCAGTTCTAACCCTCTTCTATCACTCTAGTCAAGGAAAAATCTTACTAAAACTTAATAGCACTTGCTGTGTATTACTTTCATGCTTGATTTCCTAACACTTTCCTTCATTTGTAGTAGCTTTGCCAGAATTCTTATCTAAAGTAGGTTCCAGAATTTAATCTTTCTAGAGTGATAGAAGAGGGCTAACACCGTATATTACAAACTAATAAGCAATTATTTCGACTTTCAGCTATAGGAATATCCTCTTTGGTCGAATATTTTAGATGACATATTTGCATTACCAGGATTGCTTATATGCTAAACTTGTGGAACGAGCCGCAGCAAGAATACTTAGGCACAGGTTTGAGTTTTCCTTTAGAGTTAAACGCGCAGGGACAGCTCAAGCTAAGCTCTTATGCTCAGAAGGTCAAGGAATCAATTTTAATTATTCTACGTACCCCAATAGGAGAGCGAGTTTATCGTCCTAACTTTGGATGTCGTCTATCATCTATAAATTTCGCTCCCTTGAACACTGATACAATGCTGCAGATTCGTTCATGTGTCCTAGAAGCACTACAAACTTGGGAACCTCGTATTATTGTCGAGCGAGTGCGAACAGATGCCGACCCAATACGCGGGCGCGTGGATATTAGCATTGAGTATCGGCTAAAAAATTATCCTGACCGCTACAGCTTAGTCTATCCGTTCTATCTAGATTTCAAGTCGGAGTAACTATGGAAGAATTTGATTTTCTGCCAAAACTACCCAAATCCAACTTGGACGATCGCACTTTTGACGAACTACTCGAGGAGTGCTTCCGGCGGATTCCCCTTTATTGTCCAGAGTGGACAGATCGCAACCCCAGCGATCCAGGCATAACGCTAATTGAATTGTTTGCTTGGTTAGTCCACCAAATGTTATTGCGCTTCAATCAGATACCGCTAAGAATGTATGTTAGATTTCTAGAGATATTGGGAATTCGCCTCGCTCCTCCTACTGCTGCTCGAACAAATATAACGTTTTACCTCACTACAGATCTGCCATCAGCTTACACAATTCCCACAGGGGCAGAAGTTGCAACAGAGCGTACCGAAACTACCGAAGCAATTATCTTTAGTACAGATGAAGATTTGACGATCGGCAAACCAATTCTGCGGCACTTCTTAACCGCCCCAACCGCAGACGATCCGCCCCAAGCGGTTAGCGATCGCACTAATCACTGGGAGCGTCTAGGAGCAAGTGCCTGGAGGGGAAGCGAGCAATCATTGTTTGCCGAACAACCACAACCTGGAAATTGCTTTTATCTAGCGCTCGGCTCGGAAAGCCTCCTTAACGGCAACGTCCTAGCTATTACTTTTTATGGAGCAACAGGTACGCCAACTGGCATCAGTCCTCAAGCTCCCCCGCGCCGATGGGAAGCTTGGGACGGTAAACGCTGGCAACCAGTATTATTAGAAGAGTCCAACGATAAGACGCGAGGCTTTAGTTTTAATGAAGCCCAATACGCAGGCAATCCCGAGCAAGGAGCTAATGTGGTACTTCACCTGCCCCAAAATTTTCCTGATACTAGCTTTTCGGGTTATTCAGGACATTGGCTGCGCTGCGTCTTAACAGCTCCTCAATCTCATCAACCTGCTTATATTCATTCGCCAAGAGTGACGGGATTAGCCGTGCGAACTATTGGCGGCACTATTCAAGCCAGTCAAAGTCGTTTGATTCGCGAAGAAAACTTGGGAACTAGTAATGGCAAACCAGGACAAATTTTTCAGCTGTTCTTTCGCCCAATTCTAGCTCGTCGAGAGGGCGAACATATAGAAGTTACGCCCCCAGGTGGGCTGCCTCAAATCTGGAAGGAGGTAACAGACTTTGCTGAGTCTGGTTTTGAAGACCTACACTACACCATTGATTCTCTGAATGGAACTGTTCAATTCGGACCGCTGATTCGAGAGCCGGAGGCACTGAAAGTGCAAATGCCTTTAGGCGATCGCTCCGTTGCATCACTCTCTGGAGAGACGTTCTTAGGCGATGAATTACCACAAAATCTGTTACAGCATCAATATGGGGCAATACCTCCTCGTGGCTCTGTAATTACGATGGTTGCCTATCGTGTCGGCGGTGGCAAAGAAGGAAACGTGCAAGCTGGGACGCTACGATTTCCCCACCCAACAATTCCCTATGTTGACCGCGTTACCAATCACCATCGTGCTCTCAATGGTGCAGATGCACAGTCACTCAAGCAAGCTGTCTTGCAAGTTCCTGGAATGCTCCGTACCCGCGATCGCGCTGTCACCGCCGAAGATTTTGAGGTATTGACCCAGCAGGCTGGTGGGGGTGCGATCGCCCGCGTCAAGTGCTTGAGCGGAACTGCCAGTCAACCTGCTGGTCGCGTCAGTTTATTAGTTGTACCTCAAGCTAATACAAATGCAATCGAGCGAGGATTTGGACTTCCCCCAGAACAGTTTGCCCTCACATCCAAGCTACAACAACAGGTCTTGAACTATCTAGATGAACGCCGCTTGCTAGGAGTACAGGTACAATTGCAAGTACCGGAGTATGTTGGAGTTGCTGTTGAAGCCCAAGTAGCACTAGAACCAGCTTACAACAATCCGAAGGCGCGACGGGAGAAGTTGAATCAACTCCAAGTAGCACTCTATCGCTATCTCAACCCTTTGAGTGGAGGACCGGAGGGTACAGGCTGGCCTTTCGGTAGTTCCGTTCATACTTCAGAAATTGTCACTTTGCTAGAAAGGACAGTTGGAGTACACTACATAAAGGCTGTTTTGTTATTTGCCCTACGACGGCAAGGCGAAACTTGGCAGCGGCAAACCGCGCCAGAACAATCCATCAATCCAGGTCCGTTTGGACTGATTTGTTCTTGGGCTAGCGATCGCCAACGTTCTAGTCATGACGTGAGGCAGATAAATTCCTAATTATAACAGTAGGGACAAATGGCAGGCACGCCTGCGATAGAAGCTTTTTGTAGTTAGAATTTGAGCCTCCAAGCTAATTGGAGGTTGATTTGGAAGCCTTGCAGATCCTAACTCGATACACTGTTTAACTTCCCATGCCTTACAAGCTTATCAGCTTTTGTTACTCTATAGTTTCGGCTGAACGAGCAGATCATTAGCATAAAGTCCAGTACTCTAAAGCAATGATGGATGAGACAATACTATCACTAACTAGAACAAATAGCTCTTTTTACCAGAGTCAAGCTTGATTGTGGTTGTAGTAGCTAAGGTGTCTAGTCAACGACTTTTGAACTGAACTCACTTGAAGCAAAATTCTGTCTTAAGTCCGTTTGTCAGTTTTTCTCCCTTGCAACTAGAGGAAAAAATTATGTTCGATCGTCCGCCACGCAGCAGATCTGGGAGTAATTCACCTCGCCAAGAGAGTGCTAATCAATCTTCATATGCACCGAATACTTTTTCCGTGCCGCAGCGCACGCGACCGAACAATGGTAGTGGTCAACCAGAACGCAAAAGACCAAGATACGATCCGACGCTTTTAGATGATAGCGCTTCAGAAGCAGAAAGACTCTCTCCGACGCGTATTTCCCGAGAGGAACCCACCTCAAATGTGGAAATGTTTTCTGATGAACCTCTTGCGGACTACTCTCTTTTTGGTCTAGAGATGCAAGACCTAGCTGCTCTTGGTCAAGAGAATTTGCAAGGCATACCTGCACAACAGGTCCTGAAGATAGCACGGGAGAAG
>NZ_RSCK01000029.1:12649-37724 GCF_003991895.1 Chroococcidiopsis cubana SAG 39.79 | reverse complement strand
GAAACTCCCCAAACTGAAAAAATCTTACCAGAAGTTGCAAGGCAAAAGATATTAGCTTACTTGCAGCAATCCGGTGAGCCAAAAGATAGAATAAACATTATCGCAGGAGCGGAATTAATAAATGTTAACCCAACATTAATTACTAATGCTATTAATGATTTAGTAAAAACAAAGCAAATAGAAAGACTTGGAAAACCACCTAAATACACATACAAATTCTTGTCAGAAACTCCCCAAACTGAAAAAATCTCACAAAAAGTTGTAAGGCAAAAGATATTAGCTTACTTGCAGCAATCCGGTGAGCCGAAAGATAGAATAAACATTGTCGCAGGAGCGGAATTAACAAATGCTAACCCAAAATTAATCATCGATGCTATTAATGATTTAGTAAAAACAAAGCAAATAGAAAGACTTGGAAAACACCCTAACTTCACATACAAATTCTTGTCAGAAACTCCCCAAACTGAAAAAATCTTACCAGAAGTTGCAAGGCAAAAGATATTAGCTTACTTGCAGCAA
Organism: Chroococcidiopsis cubana SAG 39.79; assembly: GCF_003991895.1. Lineage (NCBI taxonomy): Bacteria > Bacillati > Cyanobacteriota > Cyanophyceae > Chroococcidiopsidales > Chroococcidiopsidaceae > Chroococcidiopsis > Chroococcidiopsis cubana. The sequence continues at coordinate 37,205 of NZ_RSCK01000029.1, read as the reverse complement.
TCCGGTGAGCCGAAAGATAGAATAAACATTGTCGCAGGAGCAGAATTAACAAATGTTAACCCACGATTAATCGACAATGCTATTAATGATTTAGTAAAAACAAAGCAAATAGAAAGACTTGGAAAACACCCTAACTTCACATACCGATTGTCAGCAACTTCTCATAAGGAACCTGAAGGCTCTGAATACGTAGTATCCGAAGCCGCACAAGCAACACTCGACAACTTTGGATTAGAGAGTGTGCATGTACATCCTGATGGTGATTGTTTGTACAATGCATTAATACAAGCGGGTGCACCCTACAGTGATGCTGGCGAGTTTCGTGAAGCTGTAGCTGGTTATGTCCGAGATCGGTTCTATAACGACCCTAGGAGCATGCTCGACTATAATTTAACCGAGCAGGTTCTAGGTTTTATGGACCTAACTAATCTAGGTCAAGAGAGTTTTATAAATTTTATTCGCACTCAAGGGTCTTTCGACCACCTTGTTGGTGATCTTACCCCACTACTAATCTCTATGATGTTGGATCGCAGTATTAATATAATTCACCCCAATGGCACTAATGATATAGTTTATCCAAATGGCACTGCCGTACAGAACGCTGATGCCAATCAGTCACACGGAGCTTATACTCTGCTACGATTTACTGAGCCTAACGATCATTATTATGCTACCAAAGAGAGGCAATAGAGGCAAGCTTGTTTCATCTTCAACTTTCCTTCAGCAACTGTACCCGATGTAGGAGCATCAGTGACACAACGCGGGGCGCGAGCGACGCAGGGCGCAAAAGAGCAATGCACAAAGTAAAAGATTGAGAGGACAAGGCTGATATGGTTTCAGACCTTACTCAATACGGCGAAAAGAACGGCGGCATCAGGTTAGAATTAACTCCGATGATGGAACTTCCTGAAGCTGTGGCTCAGACAGATTTATTCTTAGGGGAACTTAGACAGACAGCAACAGCACAACAAAAGAATCAGTCTTTCACCCTGCACCCAGGAGAACCTACCTGCGTGATAGTGCAAATAGAGAACTGGGAAGTTTCTTCTGTACAACTGATCGTTTGGGTTAAAGGTAATTTTCCTCATAATTGGTGTCAGCTAGTACCAGAGACACCAAAACAAATAGCCAATACAAGGAGTAGCGACGACAAGGCACAGCCAATTGATTCAAAGGCGATAGAAATTCCTGCTAAAGGAAAGTGGTCTGGGGAACTACTAATATGCATTCCCGACAATTTTTTTGAAGATTGGCAAGCGATCGAATCTGGCAACACAAAACGCTTAGATATCAACTTTCAAGGGAATGTTTCGGTTTATACTCGCAACAGCTACAACCACCAGTCTGGGGCAGCACCATTTATGGCGCAGGTTGATTTCGATCTGTGCGTGCGTCCTCATAGTAATAAGGGTTATGTTGGAAAGCTGCCACAGATATACCGAGAACAAGACTTTGTTAACCGCTTTATTGGTATGTTGGAGCAAGCTTTTGACCCTGTTGTCAATAGCTTCAACAGTATGTGGGCAAATCTAGATCCTTTGACTTGCCCACAAGCACTGTTGCCCTTTTTAGCTCATTGGGTCGCTTGGCCAGAATCAGCCGATTGGAGGCTCAACCAACAGCGGCGATTAATTCGTCGGGCTGTGGAGCTTTATCGCTGGCGCGGTACTCGTAAAGGATTGCGGCTTTATTTACATTTATATACGGGTTTACCCTTAGATGACGACATCCCACAAGAAGCTAATAAGCATATCAGTATCATTGAACCTTTCAGTTCAGGATGGGTGCTAGGAAAATCCCGTTTAGGAGTGGATACTGTATTAGGTGGTGGAAAGCCTTATCACTTTATAGTACGGCTGCGCTGCGAGGACTCCAGCACAATTGACGAGCAGTTAGTTAGGCGAATTATTGACTCGGAAAAACCAGCTTTTTGCACCTACGAACTATTTCTTGAAAATCTTTCTTAATCGCTCGTTGGAATTTGGTAAATGGCGAAAGTGAGCTATTTAGTTTATCTATAAGGTGTGATATCTGTTATTTTCGTCAGCCAAATAAGCGAGATTAAGTATTGGTACAGTGTTCATCTGTTGAAAGAAGTTGAAGAATTTGAAGAAGCTGTGGAGTACAATCAGCTATGACATCAGAAGAATTTAGTTTATTAGTAAAAAATATTGTTTTAATCTTTGAGGAGATAACTCAAAAACTGATTGCAATTCAAGAGTTATTTGAAGAAAATTGTCAGACATCAGATGAGGAAGTTTACCTTCTATTTGAACTGGGAGCTGTGTTAATTACTGTAAAAGAATATGAAGCAGCGATCGCATCTTTTGACCAAACACTAAAGATCGATCTAAATTACGATTTCGCTTAGAGCAAACGCGGCGATATACTGATGGAATTGAAACGTTATAAAGAGGCAGTTACTTCTTATAATAGAACACTAAAAATCAATCCAAATGATAGCGATGCTTGGAGAGGTCACGGCGATGCACAGGCGAAGTTAAAACGGGATACAAAGGCAGTTAACTCTTACAGTCAAGCACTAAAAATCAATCCAAATGATAGCGATGCATGGAGCAGTTACGGCTTTTCACTATATATTTTAGGACGTTATGAAGAGGCAGTCAATTCTTACGACCGAGCACTAGAAATCAAGCCAAATGACGACGAGGTTTGGTACAACATAGCTCGCTGTTATGCCTTACAAGGGAACTTGGAACAGGCGACTGAAAATTTGCAACGGGCAATTGAGCTAAACCCGCAACGAAGACGAGCAATGGCAGAAAATGACTTAGATGTTGTTCGTATTCGATATAATGAGCGGTTTCAGAAATTAATTCAGGGAATAAACAAAGAAAATTGATATTTCTTATTCCTTTGCAAGATAAATGTATGCAGTTTCCTATCTCCCGTGAGGTTTTATATGACACGTCCCTTTCCTAGTCCACCAAACAATCCATTTGAACGTCTACAACCGAGTGATGGGATGCTCATTACTGCCTCACATTGGAAAAAACAGGAAAATTACCACCGTCGGCATCAGAAGGAGAACTATCAGTCGCTCAATCAACCAGGTATTGTTAACGGTTTGGGTGTACGTGCCGTTGCAGCTCCCAAGGAAGTATCAGCCGCTTATCGCGACCAAAGGTGGGTGCAAATTCAACCAGGTAGAGCTATCGATCTCGCCGGAAATGTAATTGTAGTGCCTAAACCATTAAACTTTCGGATTGCTACCGAATTGAAAGATTCTAAGCCAGTTAAGGTATACCTAGTAGCCAGATATCGCGATCCAGATGAACTCGAAGATCGAAAAACCAGTGAAATTGTGCAGGAGACGTACCGCATTGATGAAAAAAGCACTGCTCCCGATCCTAGTGTTGGGGATGTTGAGCTATGTCAAATTCTGCTGCAAATTAACAAAAATGCGATTACCGAGCCGACTGATGTTTTCTTTCCAGGATATGGCGACATCAATCTGTGCGAACGCTTACAAGCCAAGGCTTGTCCCGAAGGTTTAGTGCGCGTTGCTCAAATTAATCGCAGCGACGATCCTGAGTCTAGCCGAAACTTTTACAACCTTTGCTACTTAGTAAAAGTAGTTGAACGATATTGTCCGTCACTACGGGGAGTAAAAGATATCGAGCAAGTAGATTGGGCAGCTAATCTTCAAAGTTACGATCTTTTATATCTTACAGGTCAACAAAAATTATCGCTTAATGCTGTTGAAGTTACAGCATTAAAGAGTTGTCTCCACTCTGGAGGAACCTTGCTGGTCGATGTGCCATCCGAGGCAACTGAGCTAATTGAATCAGTACAGTTTTTAGCTGCTAAACAATTGAAATCTCCCCTAAAACCGCTAGAACAATTGCGCCCCGATCATCCTTTACGCAATGAGCCATGTTTATTCGACGCATTGCCACTCATAAATCAGCAGACGATACAACTTTTGTGTGGTGGGGATGGGGGATTGGTCTTAGCAATTGGTGATTTAGCCAGTGCTTGGGGACTGGAGAGAGGACTGAATTTACCGCGAGGCACGATTCGTGACGCGCAAGAGCTTGGAGTCAATATTTTGCACTATGCCTGGAAACGTCGGCAATTGAGCAACTTGTACAAGGAAAATTAGCTCTGGTAGAAAAATTGAAGACCTGAAAGGATGAGGAAAACGGCATAAACGAGCAGCCAAACGTGATAGAGACAATACAACCTCTAAGCTTTGGCTGCGCTTGTGCGAGTTGAATAATTAGACTTTGGGCTAGCACACTAAAGCAATGATGGATGAGACAATACTATCACTGACGAGAAGAAATAGCTCTCATTACCAGAATCAAGCTTGATTCTGGCTGTAGTAGCTAAAATGTCTAGTCAACGACTTTTGAACGTTCTAGATTAGAGGCACAATTATGAGTAGTGTTATCAATCTGTTGTTATATATTTCAGTTGAATGCTAGAAGGGCTATAGCTTTCAGTTTTCCATTGGTAATAGAGTAGGCAAGAAATCTCTCCCGACTCAATGAAAAAGCAAATGGGACTAATTCTATTCGGCTAGGGCAGATGTTAGTAAGCTAACTCAGTGTTGGCACCACTCTTGAGTTCGTCTGTCAGTTTTTGCTCCCTAACTAGAGAAAAATATTATGTATCAACCAGTGCAACGCAGAGCTAAGAAAACGAATTCATTTGGGCAAGGGAGTACTACTTCATTTACATATGGATCGAGTACTTTTTCCGTCGTGCAACGTCAAGCGAAAACAGCTAACCAATCGCAGTCCGTCGTTCACCCAAATGCTAACCGAACTGGATTGCCTGAATACTTAAGAGTTGGGGGCGAAATACTAATTGGTAAGCCGATGGATGATGTGACAGTCGACTACAACTCTGCCGAACCCGCAAAGGTGAACGCACAAGCAACCGCACAGGGGAAATATATTAAGCTAGCGCCAGGGCAAGAAGGGCATTTAGAACATGAATTCGGGCATACGTTGCAGCATATGCAAGGACAACGAGTGCAGCCGACAATGCAGCTTGGGGGGGTAGCGATCAATGACGATCCAATCTTGGAAAAAGAAGCAACCCAGCTAGGGGCAAAAGCTGCTACGCTCGGCAAAGCCGCAGTTTCAAATGCGAACTATCAGCCAGCTCAGACGTTGCGGCAGACAAGCAGCACTGTGCAAGATGAGTTCACTATAGTGCACAAAACACTATCGTCATTACCACAAACACCAGCAACAGCGCTACCAGATATTGTCGTACAACGTGCAAGAGCAAGCGATTTTTTGCCGGATAAACTAAAGTTTTCTACAAACCCGCCATATATCAAAAAAGGGAGTGAACAACAATCTCAACCAGTTGTAGAACCACGACAGGAAGAAACTCAACCAGTTACAGAAGCACAACAAAAAGAAACTCAACCAGTTGGAGCAACACCAGTAGCAGATAACGAACTAATTTTAAGTAGTAATCCAAAAGATACTAATGAAGAGTCTGTCAAGGAGTTTCGCCATCAAGTCACAAAAATGCTACATTTTTGGGGAGCCAAACCTCTGGTAGCTGATGTCAGAGTGAAGCCAATCTTGCTTGGTTCGCAGGAGAAACAAGCGATTATCCTCAAGTGGAGACCGGAATGGGGCACAAAACCCATATCAACCGATCTTTCCTCGTCTCTGACTGCAATCGATGCTAAGTTAGCAGTTGCAGCGGTTCAGCAGCTGGAAGGTTGGGATAAATTAGATAACACTGACCGGAAGATTCTGAAAAACTTAATAGGTGGTGAAACAAACAGGTTATCCGAGACAGTGCGTAGCAAGATGGCGGAGGAAGACTTTAAAGCATTAATGGCTATGAACCCAGAGGAGCAGGAAGGAAAACTCCATAATTTGATTACTTACGGAAAATTCTTGCCTTACTCCGTTGAGGAGCCATTAACCACCAACGAAAAAGTAGAATATACTATCGACCCGCTTTCAGAGCGAAAAGAGTTTAAGTTTAAAGGTAAAACCGCTGATGCTAAATTTTGGGGGGCACTTTTTGAGGAGAAGGGTGGTGGATCACATTCGATGACTATTATTGCCCCGAAAGAACTGGAGCCAGGATACCATAATTATACAGTGCAACAGATTGTTGATGCTGTTAGCTATTTACCTAAAGAAAACCGTTCACTAGTTAGGCAAATTAATTTTAATCCAGTGCCCAATCCTAGTAACGATAGAATGATTATGTCTGTGGTAGCGGATGGAGTAGTGATGGTTTATCCTAACAAAGAAACTAAGCCACTTAAGCATGATGATGGGCTAAAGGGAAACCTAATTCATGAAATAGGACACCTTTGGACAGTTCGTGATTGGGGTTGGGACAAAAGCAAAGGCAAATGGTTAGAATGGAAAGAAACTATAGCAGCAGACAAAGTTTTTGTATCAGAGTACGCAAAGGAAACCATTGACGAAGATTTGGCAGAAACTTTTCGGGCTTATTCCAGCACTAAAGGTTCACCTAAATTTGAGGAGTATCGCCAGATTGTACCTAATCGTTTTGCCATGCTCGACCGAGAATACAGGTAATTAAATATTCCTCTTCTGTCACCTTACGAAAGAAAAAGCTAAAATTACTGCTGGATCTATGATTTGCTTTTTTGTCATTTTGGAATAAGTGAATCAGAAAAATTACACTATGTAAGGGGTTTGAAATTTACCTCTGACAAAGTGACAGAAGAGAGAATATGCTCAAAATTTTTTTGCAATACCTCTATCTAATAGAGCAAAACCCAGTAACTTGGAAATTTCATCTTTACCTAAAATGATACAAGAAGATCGTACTGATAATACCGTAGTAGAAGAGTCCGTTGAGAAAAATGTAGCAGCGGTTCCAGAAAAATTAGTGCTTCTGGAAGTTGCAAAAACAAGCACTGTAGAAGAATCTCCAAAGCCTTTGTCACTAGCAGCAAGTACACCAACAGCAAATGTAAAAATCCAAGCAGCAATGTTAACCGAAAATACTCACATTCAATCTAGTTCGTCCGAATTCAGACATTCGGAATCAACCGCTGCAATAGACTCTCTCACAACTGAAGTAATCGGTGAAGAACTGGGCGATCGCAATGAGAACTCAATCGATAATGCACTAAACAATGCGATCGTCCGAAGGTATCAAGCGATGAATCCACACGATACCTTGTTAAATCTCTCTATTGAGGAGATGAAAGATGTTATTTTTAAGAAATCCTCACTTCTCTTTCATGCACCTTTTATAGGGATAGTGGAACGGGAAACATTCTCTTCTCAAGGAGACTCTTCTCTAGAGGAAAAATAATGAAAGAGATTAATATAGAAAAAGCTCCATTTTGTCCCAGTGCTAGAACAGAATTAGATAACAGTATCATCTATGGTGCGATCGGTGGGACAGTGACAAAACCGCGTGTAACTTATTTTAAGCAACCGCAACCTTTCACAGATAAACTATTAGCAAAAATCAGCCCCATTACACCTACAGAAGTTTTTCGGATTGCAGCACCGTGCGCCGCTTCTAATTGCCAGCATTTTGATGGTAAAGATTGTCGTCTGGCACAGCGAATTGTAGAAAAATTATCTGTGGTGGTAGAAGAATTACCACCCTGTCCTATACGTCGAGATTGTCGCTGGTGGCAACAGTCAGGTAAAGTTGCATGCATCCGTTGTCCGCAAGTAATTACAAATAATTACAATCCATCAGAATTGATGCGTGAACTGGCAGAACCTGCTTCTGTTTAAGCAAGAACCAAGAAACCCATTTCTAGATGTTTTGTCTTCCTCAATTTATAAAATAATACATTACAAATAATGAAGTCAAGCTATGTTGAAACCTAACCTACAACAGCTTAAACTCTACTTTTTTGTCAGCCAAGATTTAAGCTTTTCAGGATTTACTTGTAGTTAAACCTCTTCGCTTAAGCAAGCTGCAAAAAATCTTCAAGTTCGTCACAATTCAATTGCCAAAGCTCATTTCTTATTAGTACAAGGAGACCGTATGAAACTTCAAATCATCAATGCTCAAACACATGAAGAGTTTGACTTCGACTTAGTATCAGTAATCCGCCATCAGGGAAAATGCATGGTTGGTCGTTCTGCTACTTCTAATTTGCTCTTGGAACAATCTGATATCAGTCGCTGTCATGGTGAATTTTCTTATCAAAACGGTGAATATTATTTTACCGATATAGGTAGCACTAATGGCTGTTTAATTAACAATAAAATTGCCACCAAAAAGCACGCTTATTTACTCAAAGCTGGCGATGAAATTCGTCTGGGAGATTTTCTGCTAAAGCCGCTTACCGGAATTTATGAAGATGCTACAGTTGTCGCCCCAATAGCATCTCTATCTAATGGAGCCGAATCAGGCAACTCAGAAATTTCATCTGAACCTGAAATCGCACATGAGATTCCACAAATACCACCAGTAGACGAATCTACATCAGAGGAATTGCCAGCAGCTAAAGTTGCTGCACAACCAGAAGGTGTGGAACAGTCTAATATTGATGACATTGCTTTAGAACAGTCCATTGAAAACGCTCCAGCAAAGGATACAGAGACTATAGAAGCATCAACATCACCGGAAGTTACAGCAGAAAGTGGTATGACACAGTTGTCTGATGCTATTGTTACCAACTCCAAGGTGAAATCGTCCGCCGATGACTCTTTAGATGAGCCTAACGAAGATATCTCTGCAAAAGTTACAGATGCTACCACATTACAAGAGTCGGTATTACCATCCGCTACAGTACAAAGCAACACCGCCGACATTCCCTCAGTTATTGCCGAAACACCAAAACTCCCAGAAGAACCTCATACCGATACTACTGTTGCACAAATGATTGTTGAGGAAAACGCAACACCGATAGCAGAAAAATTAGTACTAATGGAAGTTGCACAAGCAAGCGTTGTAGGAGAATCTTCACACTCTTCTATACCAGATGCTAGTACATCAACAGAGCATGTAGAAGCTCAAGCAGCAGAGATAGCTGAGAATCCTCCCATTTCAACGGATGCGCCTGAACTCATAGATACAGAATCGACCAACGCAACCGTTTCTCCAACAAATGAAGCAACTGACGAAGAACTAGGCGATCGCGATCGTGTTTCAGCAGTTTCAGAAATTCTCAAGGAAAAATATATTGTTCTTCTAGCTCATGATAGCCAAAAAGCAGAGTTAGTTGATTTTATCCTACGCCATCAAGAAACTTTCTCCAAATGTTTACTAATGGCATCTTCTAATATTAGCGAAGTTTTGGATGAAAACAACATATTTGTGAGAAGAGTACTATCTAATTTAACTGCTGGTGGTTATCAAGAAGTTAATTCTTTGATTGCCTCTAAAAATCTTCTCGGGGTAATTTTCCTCCGAGATTTCCTTGCTCAGCAACCGTCACAAGCAAATGATGAAGCTTTATCCAGAGCCTGCAACGTCAATCCAGTTGTCTTAGCAACAAATATTGCTACAGCTCAAGCCTTTGAAGGATATCTCCAGCATTTAATTGCATCCACTTCCAAATAAATTTAGCCTAGCTGAAGGTTTAAACCGTTGACACTCTCACCGCTACAGGTGCAGCCTTAACGGGAGATTCTTAAAAGATTTCCGCTTGCACATAGATAAATCACAAAAGAGAATGACTATGGCTAAAACAATTGAACCCGACAATCAGCTATTGGCAGGATTATATGGAAAGACTGCAACCGAGCAACTCGTCTTCCCTCTGAAACATACAGAAGTTTTAGCTAAAATTGCTGGTAATTTGTCGCGGGTTGAAGTAACGCAAACTTTTGAAAATTCCTTCAGCGAACCTCTAGAGGCAGTCTATGTCTTTCCGCTGCCGGATGAAGCAGCTGTGGATGACATGGAAATCAAAATCGGCGATCGCACAATCAAGGGTAATATTAAGAAACGTGAAGAAGTCCAACAAATTTATTCACAAGCTCGGAGTCAAGGGCGTATAGCAGGCTTACTCGAACAACAACGGGACAATGTTTTTACCCAGTCTCTGGCTAACATCAGACCAGGTGAGCAAATTGACGTTACAATTCGCTACACAGATAGCCTGAAATTTGCCAGCGGCGATTACGAATTCATCTTTCCCATGGTTGTGGGACCGCGTTTTATTCCTGGTACACCAATTGATAGCAGTGGAAATACCAACCGCGTTCCCGATGCAGGGCGGATTAGTCCACCTGTGATGCCACCGGAAACTCGTTCAGGTCATGACATTCGTGTCACAGTAGAGATTGAGGCAGGTGTGCCAGTTTCTGATGTTCGCTCTCCTTCTCATCAACTGCAAATTGAACGTGGATCGATCGTGCGAGTGAAACTGGACGATCGATCCACAATTCCCAACAAAGACCTAATTCTACGCTATCGCGTTGCCGGTAATGAGACTCAAGCTACAGTGTTAACCCAATATGATGAGCGGGGTGGTCATTTCGCGATCTATCTGATTCCTGCCTTGGAGTATCGTACCGATCAGATCGTGCCCAAAGATGTGGTGTTCCTGATTGATACCTCTAGCTCTCAGCTTGGCGATCCACTGCACAAATCCCAAGAACTGATGCGCCAATTTATTCGTGGGTTAAATCCCGATGACACATTCACGATTATTGACTTTGCCAATACTACCAAAGCGCTGTCACCGACACCGTTACCAAATACGCCACAAAATCGTATCCGAGCAATCGACTACATCAATCAGCTACAAGCAAATGAGCAGCTACAAGCAAATGTTGGCACATATTTACTTGAGGGCATTCGTACGGTGCTGAATTTTCCTGCTACCCTAAGCGGTCGCTTGCGGAGTATTGTACTTTTGAGCGATGGCTACATTGATAACGAAAATGAAGTCCTTTCAGAAATCCAACAGCGGTTGCAACCAGGAAATCGGCTTTACAGCTTCGGTGTCGGCAGTTGGGTCAATCGTTTTTTACTGAATCGTATCGCAGAAATTGGACGGGGAACTGCCCAAATTATTCGTCAGGATGAACCAACCGAGGAAGTGGCACAGAAGTTCTGCAACCAAATCAATAACCCAGTGCTGACGAACATTCAACTAAGTTGGGAAGGCACTAAGCATTCTCCAGCCATTTACCCCTCAATACCGCCTGACTTGTTTGCCGAGCAGCCGCTAGTATTGTTTGGGCGTATCCCTCTGACAGAAGAAGACAGATTTAGTAAGAAGAAACTCCGCATTACCGGCATGACGGCGAGTGGTAAGCAGTACGAACAGACGCTTAACCTCATTTTTACTCAAACAGGTCATCCAGCGATCGCTCAGTTGTGGGGACGTGCTCGGATTAAAGACTTGATGAATCAGATGTTTGGCGACGAAACAAAAGCTGGAGTTGAGACTGTGACAGATATTGCCTTGACCTATCAGCTACCTACTCCGGTTAGACCAACAAAGTTAGAGTACACGCTTCCCGGTGTAACATTAGAGTACACGCTTGGTCATCCAATGGTTGAAGAAGTAGTTAGCGGTCCTCGCCCGATTGAAGGAGTAAATACTGCCGTAGCTGGGTTTATTGGCTTTACCGAGTCGGTGCGTAACGGCGCCCAGATAGGTAGGGCAATGCTCGTTACCAATTGGACGCAATACCTCAATTACTTTGCCGCTCCCAATTCCGACGGCTATACCGACTTCAATGCCTATCTGCCCTTTGCTGTGTATGGCTACTTTAACAACGGTGGTAGGCTTTGCTATATTACGAGCATTGGCACTCAACTACCTGGAACGTCTCAACCAACCCTACCGCCAATAGCTACCGTGCAGATTCCCAAACGTGGAAATCGCCCCACTTTAAACGTTTCGTTGCGTGCAGAACAGGCAGCAGCTCTTGGTACGATCCAAATTATCATTAGTGATAGCAGACCCCGCCCGATGCCCGAAGGAACACAAGGCGAACCACCGCCCAATACAGGAGAATACTTTTCCCTTCAACTGCGATGCGGCGATGAAATGCTAGAGCAATACGACCACTTGACGATGAATCCAGATGCTCCAACGCAAATGGCAACATATGTGGTAGAGGCACTGCGTTCTTCAATGTACGTCGAGGTTGAAGATGAGGCTCAACCAGGACAACCCCTAAATCGCCGCCCGATGAACGGCCAATACGATCTATCGCCTCCGTTGGCAATAACGACAATGACACCAGAGCGATTCTCTAACGATATAGTAGGATCGCAGGACGATCGCACTGGTCTGCGAGGTATGTTTGAGTACGATCAGATTACGATGCTAGCTTGTCCAGATTTAATGCGTGCTCATGAAGCGGGGATTATGGACCTCGATCGGGTTCACGCCATCATGCATCAGATGATAAATCTGTGTGACGCAACTATCGACGGCAGTACTCCTAATCCTCCCAACCGCATGGTAGTGCTTGATTCGCCCTACAATTGCGTCAAACCCCAACAGGTAGCGCGGTGGTTAGAACAGGAGTTAAAAATTCGTTCTATGTTTGCAGCCTTGTATTATCCATGGATCAGGGTGCGCAACCCCCGTAACGCGGGTCGTCTAATTTCAGTCCCACCCTGCGGTCACATGATGGGCGTGTGGGCGCGTACTGATGAAGAGCGTGGAGTTCACAAAGCACCAGTCAATGAAATTCCCAGAGGAGTTGTAGGTCTAGACTACGATGTCAATTACCGCGAACAGGAACTACTCAACCCAATAGGTATTAACTGTATTCGCAGGTTCCCAAATTGTGGCATTCGCATCTGGGGCGCTCGCACTCTAGTCGATCCAGAGGTAGAAGAATGGCGTTACATCAATGTACGGCGATTGGTGAGTTACATTGAGAAATCTATTCAAGAGGGAACTCAATGGGCAGTATTTGAAGCGAACGATCGCCGGTTGTGGGGAAAACTCCGACGTTCAACCACTAAGTTTTTAGAGAGGCTCTGGCGAGAGGGAGCCTTAGTTGGTAAAACTAGAGAAGAAGCGTTCTCTGTCAAGTGCGATGAATCAAATAACCCGCCCGAAACCATAAAATTAGGTCGCGTGTATATGGATGTCAAGGTTGCCCCCGTGCGACCAGCTGAATTCGTGATTTTCCGCATCAGTCAAATGAATTATTTGGATTTGGAAGATGAGGCACATTTGGATTTGGAAAACGAGCTACATTGGATGATAGGGTCGCTCGATTAATTCAAACATTCAATTAGTTTAGTTGTAGCAGGCGGGAGTAGTTTGCCTCCTTTTACCCTCTTGCGTCGCTCTGAGAAAATAAAAATCATAGCCAATTTTTCAACTGTAGATGTAGCCGCATTTGAGCGTTTATTCTCTAATAGAATGGTTGAAATCAAGCTTTTTTAGTAAAAGTCTTACGCCATGCGTCTCCTAGATTATTTTTTTCTTAAAGTGATAAAAGAAGGTCAAAAGGAGCTACATACGTGCGGCGGTTATCCACGTTGAGTAAAGTAGCGTGGGCTAATAATGATTTAACTCGATCCGTTGTTAGGGGGACTAACTCAAATCTCCAAGGCTATGAATTCTGACCGAGAAGTATTGAGTCGTCACTGAATTAGTACCAAAGGATATTCTCCTATGACATTAATTTACGTTGAAGAAGATTGTGGTAGCCGCCCAATTGAATGGGCGAACACTGCCGTGGCTGGTTTTATTGGTTTTACCGAAGATATTCGCGGTGGTGCTGAAATATCTAAGCCAATACTAGTCAAGAGTTGGGTGCAATACTTAAAATACTTCGCTTCACCTAACTCCGACGGCTTTACCGATTTCAATGCCTATCTACCTTTGGCTGTTTATGGCTACTTTCTCAATGGCGGTACTCGCTGCTGGATTACCAGTATTGGAACTGGACTACCCGAACGGTTGCCGGATCGCTCTCAACCAGTCCAAAAACAGCACTCAGGCGTTTTAGTAATTCCTCAGTGTAGTGGTCTTCCTTGTCTAAATCCGTTGTTGCGACCTGAGAAGACTGCTGAAGGTTCGATTCAAATTGTAATTAGCGATAGTACCTGCGTCCCGCCACCTACCAACGACCAAGAGCAAATCCATAACAGCCACTTCTTCACGCTGCTTCTTAAACGGCAGGGTGAGGTACTAGAACAGTACGAACACTTAACTATGGATTCAACGATTCAAAGTCAAACGGCTACCTATGTAGTTGAGGCACTAGAACCTTCAAAATATATTACCATACAGGATATTGCTCAATTCAATCAACCAATTTTAGAGGTAACAACCCGCCCCAAGAATGGAGAGTATGAGCTATATCCTTTTTTACCTACCGCTTCATACGATCGGTTTGCCCATGAAGTGGAAGGCGATTGCTACCAAGGAACAGGTGTGCGCGGAATTTTTACAATTGATGAGATCTCAATCGTAGCATTTCCCGATTTAATGCGAATCTATGAAGCTGGGATTCTGGACTTGGATCGGGTTCACAGCATTATGGAGCTGATGGTAAGCATGTGTGAGACATCTATCAGTGGCGATATTTTCAATCTTCCAAGGCGAATGGTGTTGTTCGACCCCCCTCCCGATTGCGTGAAACCTGAAAAGGTTGTGGGATGGTTAGAGGAATTTGGATCTCGCTCTATGTTTGCGGCGCTCTACTATCCTTGGATTGAGGTTCATCATCCTCGAAATAAAGATCTTTCGATCTTTGTTCCCCCTTGTGGGCATACGATGGGTGTGTGGGCAAGTATTGACAAAAGATTTGGAGTTTACAAAGCACCTACCAACGTAGTCACTGAAGGTGCGATCGGGTTAGCCTACGATGTTAACTTCGAGGAGCAAGAACGACTCAACTCGTTGGGTATTAACTGTATTTGTAAAGTTCCAGACCAAAGCATTCGGATCTTAGGAGCACGCACTCTGGTTGAACCAAACAGAACAGATGGGCTTTACATCAGCGTACAGCGATTGATAAGTTACATTGAGAAATCTATTAAGCTAGAAACTCAGTGGGTAGTATTTGAACGGAACGATTACATATTGTGGGAAAGAGTCTGGCGTTCGACCTACAAATTTTTAGAGCGGCTCTGGAGAGCGAGACTCTTAGTTGGTGAAACTAGAGAAGAAGCGTTCTTTGTCAAGTGTGATGCCGAAAATAACACGTCAGAAACCATAGCTTTAGGTCACTTATATCTTGATGTTGGGGTTGCCTCTGTGCAACCAGGTGAGTTCGCGCGCTTCCGCATCAGACAAAGTCTTGACCTTCTTCTTTAATCACGTCCGTTGAAGAAAAATTTTCCATTCCGCCGCACAGTGAAGCGGGAGCGATCGCCGTATTACAGTTGTAGATAGATAGAAGAATGAATTCGCTTTTGGTAATGGTAGTAACGAGCCAAGGCTTGATGAGAGCTGCGCCAATAAGACCAACGCAAAACGTGTTCAAGACACCAGAATGTGGGAAACAAGAATCGAGATACCCACCGCTTCATCTCCCAGATACTCAGTCGGATAATAAGCCTAGTGCCGCTTTGAACGCAGTTAGACTGCTAGTTGTTATTAGAGGTAAAGGGGGGTAGGCTGGTGAATAGCAGGCTCAGTTTGGTGTCGTAATACAACCAGAGAGGTTTGAGCCGCCAGGACGAGGGTAATATGTCGATACCAACCGTGCGCCCGAACGAACTTCATATTCGGGTATGTAAAATGAATTGTGTCAAAGGTCAAAACAAGATCTAATGAACTATTGAACTATTGATACAAATCCATGACCTTTAGACCTGAATTACTTGATGAGTTGCTCCAAGGCTACGATAATCCACAAGATTTACTGGGAGAAGGCGGAATTCTTAAACAGTTGACCAAAGCATTAGTAGAGCGGGGGACAGCAAGCCGACATGGATACCCACCTAGAAGAGCAACGCACCCAGGTTCAACAAGAACCGCTGCCTGTGCGAAATCGCCGCAATGGTCATAGTAAAAAGACTATCAAAGGGGAATTTGGGGAAGCCGAGATTATCATTCCTCGCGATCGCACTAGTGAATTCGAGCCAATTCTGGTCAAGAAGGGACAGACGCGCTTTGACGGTTTTGATGACAAGATTCTAGCCTTATATGCACGAGGGATGACCGCTCGTGATATTCAAGCACAATTGCAAGAGTTATACGGCGTTGAAGTGTCTGCTGGCTTAATTTCCAACATCACTGATGCAGTTGAAGAAGAACGCAAGTTGTGGCAAAACCGTCCACTCGATGCCCTTTATCCGATTGTCTATTTTGATGCCATTGTCGTTAAAGTCCGCGTCTGTGGGACGAGTCATCAACAAAGCCATTCACCTTGCTTTGGGCGTGAATTTGTCTGGGACTAAGGAATTACTAGGCATGTGGATCACCCATTCGGGAGTCTGCCAAATTTTGGTTGTCGATTTTAACTGAACTACAAAATCGGGGACTCAAGGATATAATCAATCGCCTGCATTGACAGCTTGACAGGTTTTGGTGATGCCATTGAAGCAGTGTTTCCCAAGACCCAAGTACAGCTATGCATCGTCCATCTGGTCAGAAACTCGCTCTTGCATGTCTCCTACAAAGACCGTAAAGCCGTCGCCGCTGACCTAAAGCTAATTTACACTGCCAGTACCGAAGCTGAGGCAGAGCAGCAATTAATGGCATTTGCCGAGAAATGGGACAAGCAGTATCCGATTATTAGCAAGTCTTGGATGGCTCACTGGCAGCGCGTTATCCCGTTCTTTGCCTTCCCGTCTGAAATCCGCAAAGCCATTTATACTACCGATGCGATTGAATCGGTCAACATGACTCTCAGAAAGGTTATCAAGAATCATCGCACCTTTCCCACCGACGATTCTGCACTTAAAGTCGTATATCTTGCATTGCAAAACATTTCTAAAAAGTGGACAATGCCGATTCGGGATTGGAAGGCCGCTTTGAATCGATTTGCGATCGCCTATGAAGACCGATTTCCGAATTGATTTTCATGCTTGACACAAACCATTTGACAAACCCTCATATTCCCCTAAACCTAACTGAATCTTTGGCGAGTTTAAAGCATTCTTCAATTCGCCACCTTTGCCCAGCTATCTGAGCCATCGTTTCTAGAGTCGTATCGCTCTTGGCAGTTTCTTCTGTTTCTAAAAATGTCTTCCCTAATAGAATCGTGATTTGGCGCGTGACAAATTCAGCATTGCTCTCAACGATTGATGCACCCATTTCCCTATTACTCCCCCAACATGCGCCATATCCAAAGCATACCAGGTTTTCTTTCTCACATCAACTTTTGGTCATACTCATAGAAATCGTACTGGAGATCCGAATGACACTCTGTCATGGCATAATTGAGACGTTTAAAATGCTAGAGAGCTTGATTCTAAATCGTTTCAAGCTCTCTTTCCTAGCACTTTTTGTTTTCTCATGAATAATTTAGGCTAAGGTGTTCCCCTGTGAGTCCACCGCACGATACAAATACTTTCACTTTCCTTTGACCTTGACGTACGTTTCATCTACCCGCCACGAATCATTGGCAGGTCTCAGATGAGGACGAATTCGTTTGTCCAGTTCTGGAGCATATTTCAATACCCAACGGTTTATTGTGGAATGGTCAACCTCCACTCCCCGTTCCTGCATCATCTCCAGCTAAACATACAAAGTCCATATTAACCTGGCACGGAAAGAGAGGGCAGGGCTTCTGGTCAAGTCGAGATGTAGTGCAGTCTTGTTGCGTAATCTATAAAAGCCCTGCCCTCTCTTTTATTGCCGCCTTAATAATACGCTCTAGAGCATAACAGCTTCTCTTCCTCACATCAATATCTGGTCATACCCTGTAACTTGTAACTTCATTTGCAGACAAGGTTAAGAACACGCCAACCGAGTCCACCTGGGATTACAGATCCGCCTCCATCTTTAACAGCTTTTCTGCTTACAACCCTTCCTGCGTTGTTGTACACATCCTCTGCAACTACTCTCATATGTCTAGTTGCACAATTAGCTGCCCGATAGTAGACTTGTTGCTCAATAGCGAAAAGACGGCAAGATAATCAGCTTTCATCCGCTTTCACTACTCCGTTAACCTTAAGCAGCTACTCAGGTAGAAGTTCCACAGTCCGCAAGCGGTCAACATCAAGTGGTCATCGAATCCAGACACACGATTCCTGTATACTTCTGCAACAGCTCGATAGCGCTTCACCCCAGCAAAGGCATTTTCACACACCACCCTTTCTTGACTCAGTTGCCGATTTTCTCGCTTCTGGTCGTCCGTTAAGCTGCCGCCCCGTGGCTTTTTGTGGGGAATGCGAACCTGAACCACCTCGTTTTGCAATCCCTGAAAGCCCAAATCCAACGCAATCGGAATTTCATCAGGGATCGTTTGAGCTATCTGCGTTTGATCGAGCAAGCGCTTATCGTGCACTTTGCCTTCTCTTGCTGGAGTTAGAATCAGAACACGCTTTTTTTCATCTGTTGCTCCTAAATGCTTGCGAGTATGCCGTCGCTTTTTACCAGAGTAGTTGTCCTTCTGGCTCTCTTTGTCCTGGGGACGGGCAATCGGACGCTCAGTGCCGTCAATCATTACTGTCTTCACTGAAGGAAAGCGTTCGATGAACGCCTCGACGCTATCAATTTTGCGCTCTGGTAGTGCTAGCTTCTCGCCTAATGCTACTTCCAGCATCGGTTGTAATCGATGTACCCAACGGTTAGCACGGCTATAGTCCAGGTCAAACAAAAAGCCCAAGACATCAAAAGTGGGGTAGCACTTGAAGTACACCAAGAGCAAGAACAACTTGGATTGACTTTCACCCAATTGCCCTTTTTGCCCCCCGCCCGCTGCCCGTTGTCGAGGACGACCTGCTAAGGTTTGGTGATTTTGTGCGGCAAGGTATGCACGCTCAAAGGCTGGTAGCAGCTCATCAAAGGCTTGGCGGTTCAGTCCGCTCAAAGAGCGTAGCAGTCTGTCGTTGTTGAGCGCTCGTTCGATATCCAGCATGGGAACAGCTAGGGCTTTTGTCTTGTTTTCAGTTTAGCTTATTGAGCAACAAGTCTAGTGTATAATATATCCACCAGGGAGATTCGGTGGAAATAATTTTTCTCGATAGATGATATTATTTCTGTTTTGTCTACTAGCTGTGATAAAATCAACATCAACAAGTATTCGTCCACTCACTTGCACCCAATTCTGAGCTAACACATGAGTAGGAGCTAGCAAAGTAGCCAGACTTATCAAGCTGACAGCAAATTTTTTCATCAGAATAAACCTCACATTAATTCAAGTTAAGTTTCGAGTAAACTAGAGTACTTAAGAGCGCTTGCCGAACTGCCTCTAAATATCTATCGGGCTAATTCCGATAGATTTCGCACATGAGTTGGGAGTTACCCACAGAAAAATTTATTCTTTAGAGAAAAATATGGAAGTGTTGTAGAATTGTTGATATGTTAACCTTTCTCTGGAAAATAGTAGCATTGATTCTACTAAAATTAGCCATGATTACGCAAGTAATGCATTAGACCTGTTGCTTTATAAAAGTTTCCAGAAGTAAGACACAGACTGTCTTTTCTCTCCCTTTACCAGTTAAGCCGCTTCCAAATAGAAATTCCACAGCCCAGCCGCGGTCAGCATCAGACGATCGTCGAAGTCAGGCATACGATTCCGATAAATTGCCGAAACCGACTGAGATCGCTTTATCCCAGCATGAGTATGTTCACAAACCACCCGTTGTTTGCTCAACTCAGTGTTTTGCTGTTTGTGTTCCTCACTTAACTCTTTCCCCCTTGGCTTTTTATGTGGCAAGCGAATGTTGACAAACTCGTTCTGCAAGCCCTGAAATCCCAAGTCTCCTTCAATCCTCACCGCATCTGGAATGTTTTTCACTAGCTCGGCTTCGTCCAGTTGCCGCTGATCGTGGAGCTTTCCAGGTTGGGCTTGAGTCAACAAAATCACTCGCTTGTTTCGGGTACTTGCCGTGATGTGCTTACGGGTATGCCGCTTCTTCTTGCCTGAGTAATGCTGCTTCTGCTTTTGTACATCTTTTGGTCGTTGTACGGGACGCTCTGTCCCATCGACGACTACCTCTTTTACTTTAGGAAAGCGTTCCAGAAACTGCTCAAGGCGCTCAATTTTGCGTTCGGGCAACACCATCTTTTTGCCCAAGGCATTTTCTACTATAGGTTGCAATCGATGCACCCACCGATTTGCTCGTCCCCGTTCCAGTTCAAACAAAAAGCCTAAAACATCAAATGTCGGATAACACTTGAAGTAAAACAAAATGAAAAATAGTTTGGCTTCCATGCTCCCCAGTCGGGCTTTCCTACCCCCTCCTCTAGCTCGTTGGCGCGGTTTGGATTCACTCTCTACCCACTCCTGATAGACCGCACTAAAAACCTTACACAGCTCGTTCAACGCTTTCCGATTCAGCCCAGTCAATGCCCTTAATAGGCGGTCATTCTCCAGCGCACGATTGATGTTGAGCATAGTCTACTGCTTGAGCGGGGGGATAAACAGGGCAAACGCATCGAATAAATGCACAATGAAATACTAAGAAGCGGTTTGGGCTAAAAATTCTGAACATAACAAACTGGAGTAATGCTGAAGGCTAAATCAGGAGGTTATAAGTCTCAAATTCTCTTCTATAGACTCATTTAGCCAATAACTTGATGCGTCAAATTCTAGACTATTTTCAATGCATACTTTAATGCAGAGTTAGCCTAATATTGTAGTTAAATTTTGCGTTTAGCTTTTATCCAAACAGAACTTTAGCGAGATAATCATTATCCCAACCAGCTTTGAGCCGTTTATTTTTTATTCCAGTTTTCACTGATTTATTTTGTTGCAGGAGACTATGAGCTATGTGGCGTAGGACGGCAAAATTTTGGGGAGCATTATCCTTTCTAATCCGACTATCATCCTCACGAAAAGCTACATCTAATACCCAGTGCAACGAGTTTTCTATTGCCCAATGCTGGCGGATTGAATTAGTAAGTAATTTGGCATTATTTGGGAGACTACTAATAAAGTAACGGGTCTCAATCTTGGTTTTGCCTTTAACAGTTCTCATCACATCTGCGCGACCGATGCTTTGTAGATTCTGCCATTCTCCTTCTGGATCTATTTGATTTTGAATATTGCTCAACATCACATAATATCTCGTTTCTTCACGACCATGATTCGACTCAGACACTCGATTTGTGCTGTGAGTGAATCCTTGATATTTGCTTCTTAGTGCTTCCGAAAATAATGCTTCTACCCGTTTATATAAAGAACCTTGGTTCTTCTTTAAGGTGATAATGTAATCTGCTTCTTGCTGTGCTATTAACTTAACAATCTCCTTCTGACAGCCCATGGCATCTATCGTGACAATACACCCTCGTAGTGACAACACCTTGAGTAATTCTGGAATCGCTGTGATTTCCTTCGATTTCTCATCAACTTTAACTTGTCCTAAAACTAATATGAGTTCAGTCGCCCAAGCGCTTACCATATGAATAGCTTTCTTATCACCTCCATTATCATAGGAATGGCGCAGTGTTTTTCCATCTATTGCCACTACTTCTTTTGCCACTACCTTGCTAATAGACTTAACCCAATTTAAAAAACAATTTTGAAACTCTTTTGGCTCTAAACGACTAAAAACTCTAGCAAAAGTATCGTGACTTGGAATTCCATTAGGCAGTTCTAGAAACTGCTTCAACCATTCATGTTTAGCTTGACCGTAAATTTCTATCTCTACCCAAGTATCAGCCCCACAAATTACTGCACAGATAGCGATAGTAATGATATCAATTAACTTATGCTGTATGCTCCGCTCAACTCTTGGATCTTCCATCTCACTAAAGTGATCTGCAATGGTAATTTTCGGCTTAAGTTTCATCAGGCGTAGAAGCGTGAATTATTTCCTTTTTAGGAAAAGTATTTGTTCCAGAATACCACTTAGATACTTAGTATAAATTTGCGTGCGTTCGCCCTGGGTTGCCTGCCTGCACCGCTGATAGTTGTTTGGAATCTCCAACGAATAAAATCCTTGCTCCTGATTGGGTCGCTCTTTGCAGTAGCTCGAACCCGTTTTTCGCTCCAATCAAACCAGCTTCGTCTACAATCCAGTACTGCGGAGTGGGGTCTAGTGAGAGGCGATTGCTAGCCAGTAAAAGATCGACTGTTTGTGCTTCCACTTGTAATTCCTCACCCAGAACCTTTGCCGCTTGAGCGCTAGGGGCTAGTGCTTTAACGCTGTATCCCCGCTCTGTTAGTAACGGCAGAACTTCTTTGAGCGCGGATGTCTTCCCTGCACCTGCTACTCCCTGCCACGCGATAAATCGATCGGTGGTCGTTGCTGTTAGTTTTACGGCTTGTTGCTGACCTAAATTCAAGTCTGTTTGTCCTAGCTGCACTGCGATCGCCTCAGTTGAGGTCAGCGCCTTTACCGCTCCTTGTCCTTCTTGCATCAGCCGAATTGTGGCACGTTCTCGCGCTAGGGCGATTTCTACCAAAGAAATTACCAGATTAGCTAAGATGCTCTTATGCATTAGAAAATCTAGGAGCAAGATGTTGGAACGTCTTAGGCATGAATGCCCGTCTTTAGAGCGCTCGCAAATAGAGGACTTGCGACTTGCCGCTTCCAAAATGCGTGGTGCCCAAAGACGTAACTTCCAAGCTCAAATGGCATTGAAGTATTGCAGCGGCAATGCTCGATTAACCGAGACAGTCTTTGGCTGGGGGAGAAACAATGTAGAGTTAGGACTGGCAGAAAATCGGACAGGAATCATTTGTATTGGGGCGCAAGCAGCCGTGGGTGGTGCAAAGCGATGGGAAGAACGCTTTCCACAAGCCGCAGAAACTTTGCGGCAGATCGCCGAGGCCCATGCTCAGCAAGACCCCAGTTTTCTGACGACGATTGCTTACACCCGGTTAACAGCAGCAGAAGCAATCGAGCAACTGCAACAGCAGGGATATCCTAACGAACAAGTGCCAGCTCCTAGCACAATGGCACTGATATTGAATCGGATGGGGTACCGTTTGCGTTCTGTGGTCAAAGCCAAGCCTCAAAAAAAATTCCCCAAACAAATGCCATCTTCGACAACATCCAAACCATTGACAGGCAAGCGGACAGCAGTGTCAAACGCCTGAGCATGGATTGCAAAGCCACGGTTAACATTGGTGATTTGGCTCGTGGCGGTCAAACCCGTGGAGACAACCGAGCCAGCGATCATGATTTTGGAACTGATGAAAAGTATATTCCTTGTGGGATTGTGGATGAGGATAGCGGACAACTGCACCTAATGTTTGGCAGTTCCTCGAAAACCAGTGATTTTATGGTCGACGCGCTTTATGAGTGGTGGAACGACCTTTCACCTGAGCAACAACAACAGACTCAACAGGTCCAGCTCAAAGTCGATAATGGTTCTGAAAGTAGTGGGATTCGTACTCAATTTCTCAAGCGGATGGTGGAGTTTGTCGATTGCATCCGCAAGCCCATTCACCTGCTCTACTATCCCCCCTATCACAGCAAGTACAATCCGATTGAGCGGTGTTGGGGGATTTTGGAAAAGCATTGGAATGGAACCAAGCTGACGGATGCTCTAACCATGCTCCTGTGGGCAAGAAGTATGACCTGGAAAGGACATCATCCTATCGTGAAGTTGAACCTGAAAACTTATGAGAGAGGCATTTCACTGACTAAAAAAGCAATGCGGGCAATCGAGAGGAGATTGGCACGAAATCCACTTTTGCCTAAATGGGATATTCTGATTCAACCCGTCTGATTGCCTGATTGGTAACAAATTTATTGGAAACCGCCTTATCAGCAAGCGAGTCGTGTAGCGGACGCGATTGGTCTCAGGCGTGCGAATCAATTCGGTGTTTTGCGCAATCAGATCGTCTAATCGCGATAGATCGCAAGTCAAATGCTCGCTTAAAATATACTTCTCCAAATCCTGGCGGCGGAAAGCAACTTGATATTCCGAGCAGTGGGCGATCGCTTCTTCAAGTATTTGAGGCGTGAGGGGAGTACCTTTTAAGTCGGGACGCGGTTGGCTGGGAGTGACAAACGCGATTTCCAGCTCTTGAAGTCGCGCTCGTTGGTTTCGGACTAACTCTTCCTCACAAACGTGTTGCTTGGAGGAGCGGGTTAGCAGCCGAGCTGTGTTTCTTTGCTCCCAAGTTGGGTTTTCTGGAGCTAGCTCTAGAGTTTGCTGTTGCCTTTGAGATGATGCTAGAAGCTGCGGTCGTGAATAGCCGACGATCTCGAACTGACCTCCTTCTAGCAACTGGATTTCGTATCCCAGTTTTTGGACTTCCAGTACCAGGTGGTGTCGGTACTGCAAACCCAAGTATTGTTGATCTGCAAGAATTTGCTCGTTGGATAGGGCATACCATTTACCATTAGTCGGCGATTGAGTGGCATTCACGATCAGACAATGCGTGTGTACGTGGGGATCGAGCGATCGCGATTCAGGGTGGTCGATCGCGATTGCGATTAAGTTTCCGGTCTTGACAAAGGAGCGTTCGCCGTCAATCGTTATCCTTGCTCCTACGTATTCTTTCTCTATTTGCCCGATAACTAGTTCGACTGCTCGCATTTGAGCTTCGAGTAACTGCTTGTCTCCTCCTGGTAGTGCTTGGATGCTGAC
>NZ_RSCK01000029.1:1789-12639 GCF_003991895.1 Chroococcidiopsis cubana SAG 39.79 | reverse complement strand
AATTATTTCCTTTTTAGGAAAAGTATTTGTTCCAGAATACCACTTAGATACTTAGTATAAATTTGCGTGCGTTCGCCCTGACCCGCAGAGATTAAATTCTCGCTGTCCAGGCGGTCAGCGCCTAACTGGTGCGCCTGCTGGTACTGAAGCGGCTCCCGCTCCAGACGCAACGACACCTCCTACTCCTGAGACTACCCCAGCTCCCAATGGAACTACGGGTACTACGCTCCGCCGTGTAAATACATTGCCAGCCAGCATTAGGAGGCTTCCACGCGACTCAAATATGTCGCTTCCACGCGACTCAAATATGTCGCTTCCACGCGACTCAAATATGTCGCTCCCAGGCGACCCTAGTACACTTCCCCCTTTTAAATAAAAATAAGCTCAACATTGTATAGAATGGAGAACTTCATTGTTTGGCGAACTTCCCAAACTGTTTGAACGAAACTTTGCTATAGGATTTCTTTTACCAATAACAACGTTTCTAGCAATCAGTTTCAACCTTCTAGAAAAATTTGGCTTACCAAATACCAATCTACTTAAGTTTCTCGAACAAAAGACTTTGGTAGAGATTACTATAGTTGCTCTATTCACATGGCTGAGTGGAATTCTTTTACTCGTTTTCAATAGAGACTTATATAGAATCCTAGAAGGATATGGCAAGTTTAATCCATTTCGGGTATTCAAATTCATCGAGAAGAATCGTTACTTAGCACTTGAGAGAAAGATTTCTAAACTAGAGATTAAGTACAAAGAGTTAAGGGAACTTAGAAACCAGCCAGAAGTCGAGGCTAAGCTTTTAGGAATTTTGAACGCTTTAGCTGAGTTAAAGCAAAAGAAAGTTGTCCGCTTTCCTGATAATGAAGCTTGGCTTCTACCCACAGCTTTTGGAAACACAATGAGAGCCTTTGAAGTCTACTCTCGCGTTATGTATGGATTGGATGCGATACCAGGATGGGAACGATTGCTAACCGTAATTCCAAAAGATTATCGGACTTTAATAGATGATGCTAAAGCACAAACAGACTTTTGGATCAATATATGGTTTCTTAGTCTATTGCTTGCATCAGAATATATAATTGTTTTGTTTCTAACCCAAAAACTTATTCTAGTTTGGGTTTTTTCAGCAGCTATTCTATCAGCACTTTTCGCAGCTTATAGAGCTAGAATGGCTGCTGTTGAATGGGGTCACTACATCAAAGCATCTTTCGATGTCTTCTTGCCAGAGCTATACAAGAAGTTAGGATTTCAACATCCTTTAAATAGAGCTGAAGAAAGAAGTAATTTGGTGCGCTTTAGTCAGGCAATTATTTACAGATCTGAAGTATCTCTACACGACCGAGCTTTACCTGAGTCAAAAGAGAATAAACCAAAAGAAAATGAAGAAGACAAGCCAGAAGATTAGAATTAGCGATTGTCAAAGCTTTCACTGAGTCCTTTTCTTCTCTTCCTCAATACTGGCTTTCAGTTTCTTCAAAAATGTAGGCACGGCTTTATAAAGAGATTCATCTGTTCCCGTTGGCTCATCTTCTGCTGGTAAACTAATCAATTCCTCTAATGCTGCCTCAATCCTGCGTAATGTCTTGAGTTTCTGGAAATTAGGAACTGAGTTCCTAGTATTTTTGTACTGTTCAGGTTGTTGCTCTGCTAGAACCTTGCGAACGTATCGGGCGGATACACCAATTGCCACTGCTAGAGCGGGACCCAGTGCCTTCTCTCCTCCCTTGGGACGACCAGGAATATTGCGATAGTTAAGCGATCGCAGCCGTTCTGCTAGTCGTTCGATTTGGTCGCGGGAGTAGTTGACGCGCTTCTCATTCTCTGCCAACTCCACTTGTAGCGATCGCTCTGGTTCTGCCGCAGAATCAAAGGGCATAATTCGCACGGGAATTAAGTCATTGGAGAAATGCTGCTGGTAGAGTTCTAAATTGGTTTCCTTCAACAACCTAATTGCCGCTAGTCGGTGTCCACCTGCTAACAAAATCCCTTTGAGATCGACTACCAACGGCTCAATCAATCCCAAGGCTCCAATCGATTCTGCCAAATCTTTAACGTGTTGCTCTCGTAACGGACGGGTATCTTCTACTCTGGGGTGAATATTAGACAGCGGTAGGTTTGTGCGTTGGGAGCGATCGCTTGTCTGTTTATCTTGTGCTACCTGGTCTTGTTCGTGAATGGCATCAGCAACAGCAGCCGCCTGTGCGATTAAGGATGCGCTATCAGCGCGTTTTCTAGGTCTAGCCATTTAATATCCACTCCGCGATCGCAGTTAAATCTTTTGCTCCTTTTGAATTTGGCTCGGATTGCATCAACGGGACTCGCTCGGCAGCAGCCCATGCTAAAGCAGAATCTTGGTGAACCGTCAGCCGTTTAATTGATGGGTAAGTTACTGCTAACTGCTCGTCTATTGCCCGATCCATAGAGCGGCGCAGGTCGATTTTACTTAAGACCAATGCCCAACGCTTTGCACCCTTGCGCCCTTTCTGCTGCCGTAAGTTCAACTCGTTCAATACCCGTCCCGCTCCCACAACCGCAAGCGGGTGAGCGTCAGTACAAACCAACGCTACATCAGCAGCAACAATTCCAAGGCGTTCTAGATACTCTACCCCAGGAGGGCAGTCGAAGATTAGCACGTCGTAGTCCAGTGGTGCTACTGCATCTGCTAAGTCTTCAGGGTCTAGAGTTTGGATGTTGTGATCGGTTAAATCGGGTCCCCCTGGCAGAACGTGTAAATTCGGTGCAGCTTCCAAGGGCTTTGGTGCATTCCCAGATAATAGCTCAGCAGTGCCTGGTGCAGTTGGGTCAACTCCTAGAACGTATCCGGCGTTAGACTGCGGATCTAAATCTACCACCAATACCCGCTGTCCTTGGTGAGCCATTGCAGAAGCTAGACCACAAGCAACTGTAGTCTTTCCTACACCACCTTTTCTAGCTGCTACGGCAATTCGATGCTGAGTCATGGAGGAGACGGCGAAGCGATCGCGAACGTATGGAAGGCAGGATAACAGACTTTGGCTACATGATGTCTGCTCGACTCAAGCACTTGGCAAAACTTTAGTTTGATTAAAGACTTATAGAAATTCTGAGAAGTTTGAATAGAGGAAGCACTTGAATTTCAGACATATGGCAGCTCGTACTACTTATACTACTACCCTTAATATTTTCTAGTTGACATTTGTAAACTCTCATATCTTTTAACTTACTAGTTGAGGTAATCTATGTCACTAATTAACACCTTCTCACAATTTGAATCGCCATTCTCCCATGACGGCATGACTCACAAAGTTTATTGGAAAAGAGCAAAAGGTTCCAATGAGTCATCGCCAGCCGTCCTACTCATGCACGAACTACCAGGGATGACAGAAAGTTGTCTAAAATTTGCCAATCGTTTAGTTGACAACGGATTCACAGTTTATCTCCCCCTTTTATTCGGGAAAGCTGGCGAATCAGATGCGATTGCTGCGGTCGTTGCCAATTCTCTCATTTACACGGCTCAAATTTGTATCAGTAAAGAGTTTAATGCATTAAAAGAGCGACAGTCTAGCCCGATTACTAACTGGTTGAGGGCGCTTTGTCGGCAGATTTACAGCCAACCCCAACACCAAAGTTTTAGGGGAATTGGCGCAATTGGTATGTGTTTGACGGGTGGATTTGTCCTATCGCTGATGATAGATGAAACCGTGATGGCTCCAGTTGCTAGTCAACCTTCCCTACCCTTTGGCTTGACAGATTCTCAAAAGAAAGCGTTGGGCATTTCACCGGACGAATTAGCAGTAGCAAAGGAGAGGGCAAAGGAAACAGGTTTATTAGCACTACGTTTTGAAGAAGATCGGATTTGTCCGCCAGAGCGTTTTGATACCTTGAGGAAAGAATTTGGAGATACTGTTGAGTGCAAGATTATCTCCGCTCAGGAAAGAAAGCGAGACGGTATTCGACCTAGCCCCCATGCCATTTTCACAATTGATTTCGCGAATAAGCAGGGAAATCCGCATCGTTGTACTCAAGAAGCTTTGGAGCGGCTGATTGAATTTTTGCGAGAACGATTGTTTTAAATTTTCAGCTTATAACAACTACTTTTTCTTGGTGTTTAATGCTAGAGAAATAACAACCAAACCAGGAACAACTTCGAGCAATAAAGCGGCGGTAGTGAAAATTGACCAGAGATCGGTATGCATAAAAATCTCCTTGTGGT
Source organism: Chroococcidiopsis cubana SAG 39.79 (assembly GCF_003991895.1). Taxonomy (NCBI): domain Bacteria; kingdom Bacillati; phylum Cyanobacteriota; class Cyanophyceae; order Chroococcidiopsidales; family Chroococcidiopsidaceae; genus Chroococcidiopsis; species Chroococcidiopsis cubana. The sequence goes on along the minus strand of NZ_RSCK01000029.1, from coordinate 8,447 downwards.
ACTTATTCTGTAGAAGTAATGCTCACTTATTGATTTATTCGTTTGACAGACGAGATTTATGCAATGCACTAGATGCGATCTCTCATAAAAGCTCAGACTTTTTTGTTGAGTTACTACTCAAAATTGAAGCAGCTCTAGAATAACAAAACACTAGGGCGGCTGACAACAAACAACGCACTCACACACAAGAGCGCATTGCAGACACTGGTATTTTACTACAGGTACGCTGGAACTACCTGCGCCATCGTAACATCTCTATTTGGTTGGCGATCGCTCAAGAGCTTTTGTAACGAGATGCAATCTGAAAGTCGTGGATATTACGATTCGATTGTGTTTTCCTAACGTTGGCTTGATTTTTTTCTCGTAGGTATTTATAGTTATTGATGCTTCGTCATATGTGATTGATTTAACTTAATAAATACTATAGATAAGATGTATCTACAAATATCTTCGATTTTTGGGTGGGGAGTGCGGTTAGGGTTGGCTGGTGTAGTAGTAGGGGGTGCGATCGCCTTTAGGAGTACTGCACTGGCTCAGGTTGTGCCAGATAATACATTAGGTGGAGAAAATTCTGTTGTTACTAGTACCGATAGTGCAGACACAATCACTGGTGGAGCCACGCGAGGAGGAAATTTATTTCACAGCTTCGACTCTTTTTCTATCCCCAACGGGCGGACAGCTTTTTTTAATAACGGGGCAAGTATTCAAAATATCCTCACCAGAGTCACGGGTAGCTCGATTTCTAATATTGATGGTTTGATTCAAGCTAGCGGTGCAGCTAATTTATTTTTACTCAATCCCAACGGAATTATATTTGGTCAGAATGCCAGGTTGAATATCGGTGGCTCGTTTGTAGCGAGTACAGCTAGAAGTATTAATTTTGCCGATGGCACGCAGTTTAGTGCTACGCCAGATACGGGTACGCCGTTACTCACCGTCAGCGTCCCCTTGGGTTTACAACTTGGCGCAAGTCCAGGGGGGATTGTCAGCCGCGCTAGTGGAGAAGGGTTGCAAGTGCAGCCTGGTAAAACTTTAGGATTAATTGGTGGTAATGTCAGTTTAGATGGCGGAAATCTAACAGCTAGAGGCGGACGAATAGAATTAGGTGCAGTTGCAGCCCCAGGAGTTGTAGGAATTGGCTCTAATATTGGTGGTTTCCGCTTCAGTTTTCCTACAGATTTAGCTCTGGGAGATATATCGTTGACTAATGGAGCTTTGGTTGATGTAAGGGCTGGCGGTGAAGGTAGTATTGCTGTCAATGCCAGGAACTTAAGCCTTACAGGAGGTAGCCAACTCGTAGCTGGAATTGACGAAAATCAGGGTTTGGTTAATAGTTTAGCAGGGAATATAGACGTTAATGCCCAAGACACGCTTAGTATTGACGGCATAGGTACATTTCCAGACGGAGTTTTCAGTGGTGGAATCTTTAATATTGTGGGACTAGGAGCTACGGGGAACGGTGGTGATGTCAACGTGAAAGTTGGTTCTTTGTCCCTAACCGATGGTGGAAGGGTTACTGTCAGTACCTTTGGCATTGGAAATGCAGGCGATGTGAATATAGATGCTAGAGATAGCATTTCTTGAGATAACAGTGTAATTTTTAGCCAAGTTAACGAAGCAGCTATCGGCGATGGCGGCAACATCAGTATTGATGCACGATCGCTGTCTTTGACAAACGGTGGAATAGCTTCAACTGGCACCTTTGGGCGAGGAAACGCTGGCAATATTCGAGTAGGTACCACAAATGATGTTGCTCTCAGTGGGAGTTCAGCATTGCAAGCGTTTTCCGTTGGTAGGGGCAACGCTGGCAATGTCACAGTTAATGCTGGCGGTCACGTTTTTCTAGAGGATAGAAGTGCTATTTTCAGCGCTGTGACCCAAACAGAACAGTTTCGCGGCGAAGGTGAAGGTGGTGACATCAATATCAGAGCGCGATCGCTGTCTCTGTCTAGCGGATCGCAAATAGCTGCTTCAACTGAAGGACGAGGAAATGCTGGCAACATTCGGATTGATGCAGCTGATTCTGTAGATGGCAGAGATGGTTCAGTTGTCCAAGCTGTGTCTCTAGGTGAAGGAAATGCTGGCATTATTACCATTACCGCTGGCGATCGCGTTGCTTTTGACGGAGTAGGAGCAAACGGTTTTTCTAGTGGTGCATTCAGTTCTGTAGAGGGAGACGCATTCAGAGGTGATCGCCGAGCTGGTGACGTTAACATTGAGGCGCGATCGCTATCTCTGTCTAACGGAGCGATTCTAGAAACTTCAACTCGCAATTCGGGAAATGCTGGCAATATTCAACTAAATATAAATGATTCTGTTTCGATTAGCGGCGGTGCAATTCTGAGAGCCGTTTCTACTAGCCAAGGTAATTCTGGCAATGTGACCATTAATGCTGGCGGTTTGATCTTTATAGATGGAAGGGGATCTACTGGTGTATCTAGCGGCATTATCAACAGTTTAGGAGTAGTGCCGCAGTTTGGTGGCAATCGCCGAGGTGGTGATATTCGCATCAGTGGGAGATCGCTGTCTGTAACGAACGGAGCGCAAGTCGGCGCTATAACTGTCGGGCAAGGAAATGTAGGCAACATTCAAGTAGATGTAACGGATGATGTTTTGATTGGTGGAGGTTCGGTGCTGCAGACAATTTTAGGTGCAAGGGGTAACGCTGGTAACATCACTATTAATGCTGGGAATCGCATCTCCTTGGATGGTGAGAGTGGAGTATTCAGTGCTGTGGTGCAAACAGAACAGTTTCGCGGCGAAGGTGAAGGTGGTGACATCAATATCAGAGCGCGATCGCTGTCTTTAACCAATGGTGCTCAATTGAATGCCAGCAACATAGCACAGGGCGGTGCAGGCAGCATTGATGTAGGCGTTCGTTCGCTCGATCTCGATCAAGGCAATATCTTTGCCATCACAAATTCAGGCGATGGCGGCAATATTCAACTGAGGACTAGTAAGAGTTTGCGATTACGCAATAGTAGTCAGATAGCGACTTCAGCAGGTTTAGCACAGTTAGCAGGGGATGGTGGAAACATAACAATTGTCACCCCTCTGCTAGTCGCCAATTTTGACGGCAACAATGATATTGTCGGTAATGCTTTCGGTAGTAGAGGTGGCAGGGTTGAGATTAATACCCAGAGCGCAATTGGATTGACACCACGCTCTATCCCAGAACTCAGAGCATTATTAGGAACTGACGATCCGACACTGTTAGATCCTAGTCGCTTACCTAGCAATGACGTTGCATCTCTTTCAAGCTTCTCACTCAATTTCGACTCTGGTGAAGTCTTCTCTGCTTCCGATTTAGTTGAACTACCGACAACACCAGTTGATGCTTCTGCCTTAGTTGCAACTGGATGTCCATCTGGGGTAGAAAACCGCTTTGTTGTCACTGGAGGAGGCGGCTTACCTCCTGCACCTGGCGATAAACTCAGCGCCGATGCCCTTCTCACCGATTGGGCTACTTTAACAGCGCCAGAAACCCAAAACCGCGCAACAGTAGAAACGACTACCCCAGAAGTAGCGGACACTGCGATCGCTCCCTTAGTGGAAGCAACTACTTGGCAATTTGGTTCAAAAGGCGAGATTGTCCTTACTAATGCCGATCCCGCCACGCCAAATCAGTTTGAAGCAACGCCTAGCAACTGTCCTAGTTCATGACCAGGGGCAATCGCTCTTTATTTAAACAGGAGAGCTGGGGCAGGTGGAGTCAGATGTTTGGGAAGTGACCGGAGCGACAACAACGTTTGCGCTTCGCGCTTCGCAAATATTAAGGGGTGCAGTATAGGATTGCACCCCAGCTAACACATAGAGTTTTAAATCTAGAATTGAGCCGTTGTTAGATAAATCCAAGACTCGCAAGCTAGATTCCCGAAAACAGGAATAGCAATGGCGCTACTCTTGCTGACTAAAGATGTTATTTTGATTTGTGAGCTAGTAATTCCAAAAATTCAACTTGTGTCGGTGATTCTTCTAATGCCGCGTTCTCTGGCATCTGAGTCAGGATGCTACTCTTGACTCCTGACGTACAAACAGGACTTACGTAACACACTCCTTGAGTGCAGAATGCTACTACACTACCGTTGAGCGCTTCAAAAACAATCCCACTTCCTGATTCTCGCTTCGTGACAGACATATTAGAAACCTTCTATATCAACAACAGGTATAAAGCTGACGCAGCTAGTACACTAGCGCCTCGTTAAGTTAGGATGCGCAACTGAACCCATTAGTTCCGCTCGATCTTTTAGCGTCACTTTAGTGCAGTGAGAGATCGAATATGAATATGCGATCGCCTTTCTCAGTGTCTCTAACCGAGTTTGACAGCAGCAAAAATCTAGTAGGAAGGAGCGATCGCCCTCCACAAGAGTAATAGAAATACATTTGTTCCCCACCCTGCGGTAGAGCTACATGCGTTATCAATTCGATAGCTTGAGTAGCGTGCTATTAGCAGCAATCGAGAGGGGAACACTTATGACTTCTACTGGTACAAACAGCGCCAAGACAACTGAATTCGAGCAATCGATAACTGTGGATGCTCCAGCAGACGGCATCTTTGACTTTATTTCAGATGTCAAGAACGTGCCTCAGTATCTACCCACGGTCAAGAACGCTCAACCCCAAGAGGGGGAAAGAATTCGCACTCAAGGACAGGCTGGAGAACGCGAGTACGATTCTGACGGGCATTTCCGCGTGGACGAGCAAGCGAGGAGGCTGGAATGGGGTTCTGATGGCGAAAACGATTACAGCGGTTGGCTGGAAGTTCAAGACGATGGAGCAGAGCGATCGCAAGTTAAGGTACACATTCACTACTCGCCCAGACCAGAAACTTTACAGCGCATGGTAGAACATTCTCCCAATGGCAGCTTCGAGTCAGTCATGGACGAGGGAATCTCTAAAACGCTCCAATCGATTAAGCAAATCTGCGAAGGTAAGGGGGGTAAGGAAGAAATCGAAGCTAATAAGTAAGCTTTTGCTAAATGTAGATTCTTGAAATAAAGAAAGCTATTTGTAGCTCCGAAAATAGCTTCTCTAAGGCTACTTTTAATTAGATAAATAATCAGCCATAGCCTTTAGTATTTCGCTCATTTCTTTGCAGTTTATACTCCTAATCTGTCCGGTCAAAGAACTTCTTTGATAATTTCCAACTGTAACTCTTATCCCTATCCCTTCACCGATCCAACATTGGGGAAGTTCCGCCTCGCCGCCCATAGGCAAGTTAGTTGCCAATGCTCCATCTGAAGCAGGCAGTAAATTCTGATGTGAAACCACTGTCTAATCCTGATTTTTATACAAAAAATGAATTAAGCTGATTCTATTTTTGATAACGGTCGAACAAAACCGTAAAATTACAGAATTGTACTTAATTAGTAGTACGTGCAACGCGCAACTGCATTTAAAATTTAGATGAAATTAAACAAGAAATTCATTATTCAAAACTTACTGGCTAGAACCCGATTGCGAGTCCTTGTCGATTTCATTGGTTATTCGCTGGGCAAGGGTTCTAAATAGCTGTGCTACCTGATTGTTATCCGACACGTTGATCTGGTAGATGGTATCAGCATACAAATTGCTGTTGCCAAATACCACAGATATAGCTTGGTCGCCCAGTAGGGACTTCAACAACTGTGCTTTTTTGTCTGGCGGTAGGCGTTTGCACGGCATTGTCAACTTAAGCCAAAAGTAGAATAATCGTACTGGTTCCACTCAGCTCACGATTTCTAGCTCATGTATTCTCGTCATCGATTCCCCACCGAAATCATCAGCTACTGTGTCTGGCTCTACTACACCTTCCCATTAAGCTACCGGGACATAGAGAAAATGATGCTGTACCGTGGGATTGAGGTGACATACGAGTCGATTCGGGAATGGTGTGAGAAATTTGGGCAGCAATACGCGAATCAATTACGGCGTAAACGCCCTTACATTGCGGACAAGTGGCATCTGGATGAGGTAGTAGTCACGATCGAAGGGCAGCAATACTATTTATGGCGGGCAGTGGATAGCGAGGGCAACGTGCTGGATGTCTTGCTGCAACGACATCGGGATACCAAGGCGGCGCATCGATTCTTCCGCAAACTCCTGAAGAAACAAGGCTTCGTGCCACGGGTAATCGTCACCGATAAGCTCAAGAGTTACGCAGCGGCAAAGAAACAAGTACTCAAGAGCGTAGAGCATCGACAGCACAAGGGCTTGAACAATCGGGTGGAGAACTCCCACCAACCAACTCGAACGCGAGAACGGCGAATGCGGCGATTCAAATCCCCAGGGCAAGCACAACGATTTCTATCTTCATTTGAACCGATTCGCCAGCACTTTCACCCCAAGCAACATCAACTCACCGCACCACGATACCGAGAACAACTGCGCCAACGATTTGAGGATTGGCGAGACGTCGCTTGTCTCAAACCTGCTGCTTAAAATCAGCCAAGCTGGCTACTCACGAATCATCGTGCCGATTTTCGGATTTATCCCATTAAGTTGACAATGCCTCAGCAACTTGTTGAAAGCCGAGTTGGAAGCGGTAGATTACGCAATTTTGGAGACGATACAGCGGTCGTTATATTTGACACCGAGGCAGATGATGCACCTGGAGCTGATGGAAAAAGATTATGGTGTGAGTAGCGCTAGGTAAGTGAGATAAGATTGGGGTAAACCA
>NZ_RSCK01000029.1:0-1779 GCF_003991895.1 Chroococcidiopsis cubana SAG 39.79 | reverse complement strand
CTCTCTACAGATGAGAAGCGCGAAATTCAACTGTTGTTGCAGCAGTATCTGCGTGAAGAGCGGCGTGAGGAGATCTACAACAACTTTAAGTTAGCGCAAGCTGAACAGCAAAAAGGTGAGCTAAGGTTTTCTGCCAAGATTGAGGAATTGAAACAACTGATAGAGGAGTAACGGTGGAGGTCAGTTTCAGTTCTCCCTTTAAACGTGCTTTCAAAAAGCGGATTCAAGGCAATGCAGAACTAGAGGCAAGGTTTTGGCAGAAGTTGGAACAGTTTACCATAGACCCATTTGCTCCAAGTTTAAAAACGCACAAACTATCGGGCAAGCTCAAGGAATTTTGGAGTTTTAGCGTAGACTACAACGAGAGAGTATTGTTCTACTTTGTAGAAGAAGGAAAGGCTGTGTTTGTAGACATCGGTAGTCATGATGAGGTATATTAAGTGACGGTATTTGTAGCACGATCACAAGTACTGTTAAGTTCACCGCTTAGCTCCGTAGTAAGCGCTCGAAACATGGTGTCAGAAAATAGAAAAGCTATAATTCAACCAAAAAAAAAATTCACATGACCCAAGCAAGAGCGGAAATCCGCTGAAGTTCAACGAATTGCCCCAAGCCAAACCAGCAGCAAAGAAAAAGGTAGAGGTTTCACTCACCGACCAGAATGGGGTCGTCTTCACCGCTTTAATTAATGGCAAGAGTTGGCGCAAGGCAGAGGCGGATGTTGCAAATTTTAGCGATTGGGGTGGAGCAGTCAGCGGTAAACTAGGGCAACCTACTGCCAATGGCTTTGAAGTTGTCGAAGCAGGGGTGAGGATTTTTGAGGAAAAGCCGAAGGAAGCAGCGACGGAAGTTGCTGCTAGCTAATGACCACCAACTATCGTGCGAGCGCAATTTCTCCAAGAGCTGTCCCGACTCATTGGAGCGGAACTAATCGTTAGGAGCAACTTTATCTTTAAACAACTTACCAGCAGCGAAGGCAGGAACGCGAGTTGCTCGAATTTGCATCTTCTCGCCAGTTTTCGGGTTCCGCCCTTCCTTAGCTTGTCTTTCCCGTCGTTCAAAAGAGCCGAATCCGACCAAAGAAATCTTATCACCTCCAGATACAACCTCCACGATTGTCTCTGTAATCGCATTGAGGATTGTATCAGCTTCTTTTTTGGTTACGTTAGTTTTGGAAGCAATTACGTCAACAAGTTCGGCTTTATTCATGGCAATTCTGGTGCAATAGGTCGCTGCTATTGTAGTGTAGAAAAAAGATGATGGCAATTGTAGTGCCGATAAACAGCACAGCTTCAACTAGAAATTGTTTGAAATTTGATTTTTTTACTGGCATTTGAATGCATGAGTTGGTGGATGAAATTACCAAATGAGCGAACGCAAAACATGAATGCAACCATCGTCGTTTAGTTTCTCCAAGGAGAAAATTCGACTTCAAGTTAAAATCACCTGTCAGTAAAGTTTTCAAGTTCAACTAGTTCAGTTTTTCTTCCATTTGAAGCATTTAGTAATTAGATTGTTTATTAATCGCTCTGAGTTTGATTTACTAGTTTAAGAGTCAAATAATCGCTCTAGGACATTACCACAATGACAACAGAAGTTAGCAAACCTAAAACAGCGGCAATGCGTAGCTACCAGAACTTTATTAATGGCAAGTGGGTATCGCCAATTTCCGGTCAGATCTACGAACGAAAAAGCCCTGTCACTGGGCAGACTATTGTCCAAATCCCCTGGAGTGACCAAGCGGATGCAGATACGGCAATCCAAGCAGCGCGGCAGGCG